>CAJWSH010000071.1 GCA_913046255.1 uncultured Dehalococcoidales bacterium | reverse complement strand
TTTAGGCATAACGAACAAAGCCAGCGAGTTGTTGACCTTCTGGAGAAGGATGGGCAGGGGCTAAACCTTACCTGGGAGGTGAGGGATGGTATTGTCGCTCACTCCAAGCCAGAAGAAGATATCTTTGGGAAGAGAAGGCGAAAAGTAGCTACCATTGAGGGTGAAATATGTAGAATTGCTGACGCCATTGCCTATATAAACCATGATGTCGTGGATGGTATAAGAGCCGGCATAATCACTGAGGATGACTTACCACTCTCAGCAGTTATTGTATTAGGTCGCTTTCATTCACAGCGTATCGATACCATGGTCTGTGATATAATTTTTAACTCCTGGGCAGCAACTGGTTCTGATACTACCACCAAGCCCACGATACGGATGAGCTATAAAGTAGCCGAGGCAAGCAACGAACTCCGCCAATTCCTATTTGAGCGGGTATATTATGTCCAATCAGCCCAACAGGAAGCAGAAAAAGCAAGAGAAGTAGTGCGTGAGCTGTATCAATACTTTGTTAAGCACCAAGACAAACTGCCGCCGGAGTATCGGCTTTATAGTGATGAGACGGAACGTCGGGTGGTTGACTATATTGCCGGTATGACCGACCAGTATGCCACAAGGCTAGCTAAAGAGCTCTCTTTAATTGAAGACAAAGCTAAATAAGCTGCCTCAGCAGGGTTTGGCAAAGACCATGCCAATGATTATTTATCCAAAAAGCATCTATTTGATTATATTTAATACAGCGATGATTTCAATGTCTGTCGGCAAAACCCTGAAAGTGTATAGTACTAACGGAGATATACGAGGTTTGAAAGTTGAGACATTATAAGAACTTGAAAAGCTAACTGAGAAGATGGGCGGATGACCATTGCCTGAAAAGGAGATTCTAGGATCAATTAGTAGCCTATCTAACGAATTCGGAATATTAAAATACCATTTCTACCTAGCAAGAAGCGAAGATGCCCAAATCAAGAACGTATTGTACTATCCGATAGATTCTATAGTTTTGAAGAGCTTATTAGGTAAAAAATCTTCTCTAGCTCTTATTGATGAGAAAATGTACCACGCACTACAAGATGTGATTCAAAAATATCGTGAACCAAGAATTGATTATGGTACGGTTTGGGATGAGCAACACTTGCAAGAGGAAAGGATTCTGTAATAAGAGAAATAATGAAGAGGCAAAGCTCTTTAAAACCAAATCCTTCCCCCTTTCCTTCAAAAGAGATGAGGTAACTGCGAAAAAGTAGTATACTTAAAGTAAGATGAATATTATTGACGAGGTAAAACAGAGAGCAGATATTGTCGAGGTCATAAGCCAGTACACCACTCTAGCTAAAGCGGGGCGGACCCTTAAAGGGCTATGTCCCTTTCATAACGAAAAGCACGCCTCTTTCTTTGTCTATCCTGAGCAGCAAAGCTGGCACTGCTTTGGCGCCTGTAATAGCGGTGGCGATGTCTTTACCTTTATAATGAAAAAAGAGGGCATTGACTTTGGCGAGGCATTGCGTCTTCTTGCCCAAAGAACCGGAGTTATCATCCCATCAAGAACTACCAAAGAGACTGATAAAGATAAAAACGAAAGGCTCTATCAAGCCAACGAAGCTGCTGCGCAGTACTTTCACAATTTACTCGTCAGTTCTAAAGCCGGGAAGCGGGCAAGAGACTATATTGCCCGGCGTGGTTTCGAAGCTAAGACCATTACCGACTTTCAACTGGGCTATAGCTTAAATAGCTGGGATGCCTTAAAACAGTACTTGATAGAGAGAGACTATAGCGAGGCTGAACAGACTCAGGCTGGTTTAACAGTGGCAACAGAATCAGGAGATAGCCACGACCGTTTCCGCCATCGGCTAATGTTCCCCATATTTGATGCTGAGAGACGCATTGTAGGCTTCGGCGCTAGGGCTCTGGATGATTCACTTCCTAAGTATATTAACTCACCCGAGACACCTCTCTTTAATAAAAGCGGCATTCTTTACGGCATTAACCTTGCCCGTGAGGCCATCAAGCGACAAAAGATGGCGGTGATTGTTGAGGGTTATATAGATGCTATTACAGCTCATCAAAACAGTTTTAACAACGTTGTTGCCTCAATGGGGACTTCGGTCACCGAGAAGCAAATCCTAACTATAAAAAGGCTTACTAGAAACCTAGTCTTTGCCCTTGACGCTGATGCCGCCGGAAGAGAAGCTACTCTACGAGGTGTCAACTATGAAAACACCATTGGTAATGAAGTGAAGGTTGTCATCCTGCCCAAAGGAAAAGACCCTGATGACGTTATCAAAAAGGATACCAAGACTTGGCAGTACCTGCTTGATGAAGCGCTCCCAATTGTTGACTACACCTTTAACTGGGTTGCCTCTGAACTAGATTTGACTACAGACCGGGGCAGGACTTCGGCCCTAGATGCGCTTTTGCCCATCCTCGCCGCTATAAAAAACGATATACGCCTAGACCACTACGTCAAAAAGCTTGCCCAGTTATGTGGGGTTAGTTATCGCACCATAGAATCTTCTCTAAAAGCATATTTAGTAAGAAGCAAAATTAAGACACCGATGATTCAAAAAAGCTTTACTCCTGCTCCGCGGATGCTTTTAGCCAACTCACTTGAGGAGTATTGCCTAATGCTACTGCTTCAGCACCCGGAGCTTAAAGTTCACCAAAGTGAGCTTTCGCCCGACTACTTTTTAGCGAGCGAAAACCGTGAAATCCTTATCGCCTTGATGGAGACCGATGACCCGTCATCACTTAAAGATAGGCTTGATGGCACAATTTGGGAGTATCTTGACAACTTGATGAAACGGAGCTTACCTGCCGACCAAATAGAGAAAAAACTTACTAGCTGTATCCTCCGTCTGAGAGAAAAATACCTACGGAATTTGGAGATGCAAAAAGGAGCTATATTGGCAGGAGAAGCCGAGTCGGGCGGTACGCTAGCTGAGTTAGCTAAGCTTGAGGAACAAGGGTTAGAAATCAGTACTCAACTAAAAGAGGTTTTTAGCCAAAAATCCAGAGGCGGCAAGGAGCAGAGGAGGTGAGAGATGGCATCAGAGAACAGTGAGCAATCTGTGGAACTACCACCCCAGTCCAAAAACGATAAGGAGTTACCGCTAAAGGAAAAAGCAGGCGCTAATAAAAAACCAATACCAAAGACAAGTCCAGAAGATGAGGTACTAATGCCAACGAAAAAGGTAAAAGCTAGAGTTAAATCCCCAGCTTCGACACTGGCGCCAATAGAGGATCAGGGGATAGTTGATGACCCGGTTCGTATGTACCTTCATGAAATCAGTAGAGTACCCCTCCTCTCCGCTGAGGAAGAAAAAGTGCTGGCCCGAAAGATGGAGGCAGGCAAACGCATCAGAGAAATAAAACAAGACTACTTAAAGAACTATGGCCGGTCGCCTTCGGCGACTGATATAATTCTTTGTATGCTCAGTGAACTCGGGCGGACAGCTAATATCATATACCTCCTCCAGAAAAAGCTCGGTCTAAAAGCCGTTACTAGCTTTAAAAGGGCCATCTTCGACCCTGGACTTCGAGCCAGTTTTGACAATGAGATAGACCAAAATTTGACTCAAGACATTGCTCTCAAAACCGATAAATCCATGCTGCAAATAGAGCAGACTTTGATAAATCTGTCGCTAAATAGTAGTCTATTCCCACAAGAAGCCCTTAGTGCTATCCCAGACAACATCTCTCTGGCTGAAATAGAGCATCTAACCAAAGACCCCACTTTTTATAATTCCGTTTCCATTCATGAAAAGCAAGTTAAGGCTTATCTAGCTGAGACTGAGCGCCAGGCCGAAAAATCCGAAAAGCACCTTATTGAAGCCAACCTGCGCTTGGTGGTCAGTGTTGCTAAGAAGCATATTGGCCGAGGCATGCCACTTCTAGACCTCCTGCAAGAAGGGAATATCGGACTTATCCGAGCCGTGGAAAAATTTGATTACCACCGGGGTTATAAATTCAGCACCTATGCTACTTGGTGGATTCGTCAGGCCATTACCCGTGCTATAGCCGATCAGGCGCGCACTATCCGCATCCCGGTGCACATGGTAGAGACTATCAACAAACTACTAAGTATCAGCCGCCACCTTTCCCAAGAGTATGGACGGGAACCTACCCCCAAAGAGGTTGGTGAGGAAATGGAGATGCCCCCGGAAAAGGTCAGGGAGATAATTAAGGTATCACAACTGCCAGTATCACTGGAGGCACCCATAGGCGAAGAAGAAGACAGCCACCTCGGTGACTTTATTGAGGATCAAAATGTCCTGCCACCTCCAGACGCTGCCTCAAAACAACTCTTAAAAGAGCAAATTGATGGGGTGCTATCAAGCCTCAGCCCCCGTGAGCAGCGGGTACTTCAACTAAGGTTTGGGCTTGAGGATGGGCGCAGCCGTACCCTTGAGGAAGTGGGTAAGGAGTTCAATGTGACCAGGGAGCGAATCCGCCAGATTGAAGCCAAGGCACTCAGAAAACTACGCCACCCCACCCGAAGCCGAAAATTAAAAGACTATTTAGAATGATCATACATCCTTACTCACTGTGAATTTCATACCCATCTATACATTTCTCAAACATGTCTAGATATATGTTAATTCGTTCTTTCTCCTTATATTTGTGTGTTGGAATTCTGCTGTGTCTGGCATCAGCACTACAGTCGGTGATAGCCTGCAAAGCTCCGTTCATCTCTATTTTCGTACCAAATCCAAACTGGCTTGCTATAAATATTGGCTCAAATAGTGCTGAATTATCCATGTTTAGAGAGGTGTTAACCCCTCTTCCCTACTCCTCCCTCTCTCCTTCAAGGGAGAAGACCTGCCCGTCAAGGCTTGGCAGGCGGGGATTGAGGAGATGAGGTAGATAAAAAAATCCTAGTTTTAGCCTAAACCCACACAGATACCGCTTCGTAAGGAACGGCGAGAAGCTATAAAGCGTCTCATGGAAATACTGAAGGGATCAGGATATCTACATCGTCTATTGTGTGCCAATTAGTGAGACCTCCGGTAGTTGCCGAAAATCCAATCCCCCCATAAGTT
>CAJWSH010000070.1 GCA_913046255.1 uncultured Dehalococcoidales bacterium | reverse complement strand
AGACTGGTACAGTAAAACGGAATGACTGTAATCAAGGCTACAGGTCAGATTGGAATGCCAAGAAAGATTTCGTGAATTATCAACATGGACAAAAATCTGGTAATAGTTGAGTCGCCAGCCAAGGCCAGAACTTTGAGCAAGTTCTTAGGTCAAGGTTATAGTCTTAAGGCTTCGCTGGGTCACATTAGAGACCTGCCCCGGAGCCGGTTGGGAATAGATATTGAAAATGATTTTGAGCCCAAATATGTAGTGCCCAAGAAAAAAAGTAAGATTGTACGAGAACTTAAAAAAGCTGTCAAAACTGCTTCTACTGTATATTTGGCCACAGACCCTGATCGTGAGGGTGAAGCCATCGCCTGGCACCTGATTGAAGCAACAAAACAGAGTAAAACTACCTTCCGCCGTGTCGTTTTCCATGAAATAACCAAAGAGGCTATAGAGCATGCCTTTAAATATTCCCGCTCCATAGATAAGCAACTGGTTAGCGCTCAGCAGGCGCGCCGTGTCCTGGATAGACTGGTAGGCTATCAGATAAGCCCGTTTCTGTGGCGTAAGGTAAAGAGGGGCTTATCAGCGGGCAGAGTTCAATCAGTAGTCCTACGGATTATCGTTGACCGGGAACGAGAGATTTTAAAGTTTGTTCCCCAAGAATACTGGACTATAGAGGCTGAGTTAAGTAAGAAAATAGTTGCTGCCGGACCGGAAAACTTCTGCGCCATGCTCATTGGTCTTACTGATGGCACCAAGCTGACGCTATCCAATCAGGAAGAAGCCTTCGAAATCAAGGCTGAGCTTTTATCAGCCAGCTATAGTGTCATCAAAGTAAAAACCAAAAAGGTAGCCCGTCAGCCGGCACCACCGTTTATTACCAGCACTCTACAGCAGGAAGCTTGGCACCGATTGCGCTTTACCGCCGCCGAAACGATGGCTGTTGCTCAACAACTTTACGAAGGGCTGTCCATAGGTAACAAGGGAAGTACTGGTCTTATCACTTACATGCGGACTGACTCGCCGCGGGTGGCTCACTCCGCTACACTTGAAGCTAGAGATTATATCATCAACAGCTATGGTGCCGAGTTTGTCCCGCCACGAGCCCGTTTCTTCACCGTCAAAGTGAAGGCAGCCCAAGAAGCCCATGAGGCTATTCGCCCAACTAAGATCCAGCAGCAGCCGAATCTTATTAAACAATACCTAACTGTTAAACAGTTTAAACTTTACCAGCTCATATGGCAAAGAATGGTGGCCAGTCAGATGGCGGCAGCATCATTTAGTAATACCACCATTGATATTGAAGCCAGATGCCCACTTTCCAAGACCAGATATCTTTTCCGAGCTTCAAGTTCGGTGAACACTTTTCCTGGATTTATGGTTATCTATACCGTCGGGAAGGACGAGGAAGAGAAGAAAAGTCGGCTACTGCCAGCTCTTGAGAAGGGTGATAAGCTTAAGCTGCTAGAGCTTATCCCGGGGCAGCATTTTACCCAGTCACCACCTCGATTTAGTGAAGCCACTCTGATTAAGACATTGGAGCAATGGGGTATCGGGCGCCCCAGCACCTACGCCCCAATTCTGTCTACAATCCAAGGGCGTGACTATGTTACCAAAGTAAGCGGTAGTCTTAAGCCCACAGAGCTGGGTAGCGTTGTTAGTGACATACTTATCAAATACTTTCCCGATATTGTTGACATTGAGTTCACCGCTCATATGGAGGATGAACTGGACAAGATAGCCAAGGAGAACACAAATTGGACCGGGGTGGTCAGGGATTTCTACACCCCCTTTGCTCTAGAGCTTGAAAAGGCGTCCCAGTTAATGGAAAAAGTAAAGCTGGCTGAAGAACTAATTGATGAAAACTGTCCCAAATGTAGTAAACCCATGGTAATTAAAAGCGGGCGTTTTGGGAAATTCATAGCTTGTTCCGGCTATCCTGAGTGCAGGTACACCACCTCTTTTCAGATTAAAACCGGTGTCAGGTGCCCGGAGTGTGACAGTGAAATTGTGGAGAAGATAAATAAAAAGAAACGTACCTTCTATGGCTGTAGTAACTATCCGAATTGCCAGTTTGCTACGAACTCAAAGCCTCTCCCTCAACTCTGTCCCAAATGCGGCGGGCTACTCACCATGTACAGAGAGAAATGGAGAAAGTGCATTAAGTGCGGGTATAGGGGTAAGCTTGACAGCGAAGAAGAGCAGAGGTGATGGAGATGGTTGGCTTGAATGTGTATCAGCTCCTCTTGTAAGAGCTTTCATTTGAAGCGAGGTTAACACTTATGCAAGAAGTTTTTAATAGATACATCTTTTATCTTGAGGTAGAGCGTAATGCGTCGCCCTGTACGGTACGCAATTATACCAATGATTTACTAGGTAACTATAAACGAGGCTCGGAAAAGGGCTTCTTTCAGTTTTTAAGGCTTAAAGAAATCGACGAGCTTGGGAAAGTGGATAAACATACCATTCGTGATTATACCTCGTGGCTTATGGGGCAGAACGTAACCAAGACAAGTATCGCTCGCAAGCTATCAGCTATCCGTTCCTTCTATCGCTACCTAGCACGGGAAGAAATACTACCCGATAACCCACTGGTGGAGGTTTCTGCACCCAAGTTGGATAGGCGATTGCCCTCTTTCCTTACCATAGAAGAGATGGTACAACTTCTTAAAGCCCCAGATTTAGCCAATCATCAAGGATTGCGCGATCGGGCAATAATAGAGCTAATCTATGCCTCTGGCTTAAGAGTAAGTGAACTGGTCAAACTAAATCTGGGGCAAATAAATTTTGATAGCAACGAAATAATAGTCTGGGGAAAGGGTTCCAAGGAACGGGTGGTGCTCATCGGCGAACCAGCTACCATGGCTATAACCAACTATATCAACCGGGGTAGACCAAAGCTAGTGGGCAAAAGGAGTGGCGATGCTCTGTTTCTTAATCGTTATGGCTCGCGGCTGACTGAGCGAACAGTGCAGATGATTTTAGAAAAATATGCTGCCCTAGCCGGTCTTGATAAGAAGGTGTATCCTCATCTTTTACGTCATACCTTTGCTACCCATATGCTTGATGGTGGTGCTGATCTAAGGGTAGTCCAGGAACTTTTGGGACATGCTAGCCTTGCTAGCACCCAGATTTATACCCATGTAACCAAAAGCCAGGCAAGAAAGGTTTATCTTTCTGCCCACCCCATGGCGGGAAAGGACGAAGAACGTGAAAAGGGATAATCGGCTGGCAAAGCTATACCATGAATTAGCTAAAAAAAGGATTGAGGCTGTCTTAATCTCCCAATCAGAGAACAGGTATTACCTTTCCGGTTTTGATGGTTCGGACGGTATTCTTCTAATTACACCCCAAAATAGAGTTCTAGCCACCGACTTTCGCTATATTGAACAGGCCCGGAGGCAGGCCCCGGACTACGAGCTTTTTGAAATATCCAGTAGTATAAGGAGTTGGCTCCCTGAGCTAATAGATGGGCTAAACTTAAAAAGTCTAGGATTTGAAGCCGGACATATTACCCTCACTGAATATCATCGTATAAAAAATATACTGGAAACCCTTGAGCCTGGGTTTAATCTTGTTCCGGTAGAAGGATTAGTAGAATCGCTTAGAGCGATAAAAGAGCCTGAGGAAATTGAGCTTATCAGCAGGGCAGTAATTATAGCTGACAGTGCCTTTAATTATATCGCTGATACAATTCATCTTGATATGACCGAATTAGAGCTTGCCTGGGAAATAGAGAAATTCCTGCGTGAGCGAGGTAGCGGGCCAATACCCTTTGATGTTATTGTTGCCTCAGGCCCCAATTCGGCACTGCCACACGCCAAACCTTCTCAGCGTAGCATTAAGCCTGGAGAGCCGGTGTTAATTGATATTGGTGCCAGATTTAAATATTATGGGAGTGATATCAGCCGTACCATCTGCCTCGGTAACCCGGATGACACCTTAAAAAAGACATATGAGACTGTTTTGGCGGCGCAGCTTGAGGCAATAGCTGGAATTACCGCTGGTATCACTGGCGAGCAGGCTGACACAATTGCCAGAGAAGCCATTAGAAAAGCTGGCTTTGGCGACAGCTTTGGGCATGGTCTGGGACATGGTCTTGGACTGGCCCCCCATGAGCAACCACGCCTTGGCCAGAATTCACTGGATAAACTTTTGGATGACACAGTCTTTACTGTTGAGCCTGGCATCTACCTTGCCGGTTGGGGTGGGGTCAGAATCGAGGATACCGTGGTTATGGAAAATGGTAAGATCAGAGTAATCTCGCAAACAAAAAAGTAGATAACCAGAGAGTATGACACAATGGGTAGCACTGAAATAAGAAAAGGAACTATTATTGAACTGGCCGACAAGCTGTATCAGATTGTTGAGTATCACCATATAAAGATGAAGCGGACCGCCTTGGTTCGCTTAAAGCTTCGAGATATTCGTGGTGGTCATACTATTGAACAAACCTTTCAGGCCAGTGAGAAGTTTGTCCGGGCACGGCTTGACCATCGCCGGATGCAATACCTGTATAGTGACAGCGGGTTATACTACTTTATGGACGAAGATAATTTCGAGCAGATGCCTTTGGACACCTCTCAGCTAGGTGATGCCATAAACTACTTGAAAGAAGGCATGTCCCTGGAGATAGCAAGTTATAAGGGTGAGATGGTATTAGTTGAGATACCAATTACTATCGAGCTTGAGGTAACTGATACCGATCCTGGCTTTAAAGGGGACACGGCCACCGGCGGCACCAAACCAGCTAGGCTTGAGACTGGTATTACTACCCAGGTTCCCTTATTTATTAATAAAGGGGATGTTGTTAAGATAGATACTCGCACTGGCAATTACTTAGAGAGGGTTGGTTACTAAACTTATGAAAGCTGACCTACACATGCATACCAAATATTCAGAGGACTCAAATATCTCTTTGGATAAGCTAATTAACCGCTGCCTTAAGCTGAGCATAAACTGTGTTGCTATAGCTGACCACGGTACTACAGAAGGGGCTTTAAAACTTAAAGATCTGGCTCCCTTCACGGTTATCATAGCTGAAGAGATACTAACACCACACGGCGAAATTATGGGTATGTTTCTTAAGGAGACCATACCCAGCCATCTATCAGTTCTAGAAACGATTTCTCGAATTAAAGACCAGGACGGCTTGGTATGCATACCTCATCCTTTTGACAGGTTTCGAGCCTCGGCTTTAGATAACAGCGTTATAGAAGAAATAATAGACCAAATTGATATTGTAGAAGTATTTAATGCCAGAGCTATCCCCTTCCAGAATCTTAATAAGGCTCATGTCTTTGCTCAAAAGCATGCTATCGCCCAAAGTGCTGGCAGTGATGCTCATACTCTCGCTGAAGTGGGTCATGCCTATGTAGAGATGCCTGAATTTAGTGGCCGCGGTGACTTTCTTCAGGCTCTTACAAAGGGTAAAGTATGTGGACGCAGAACAAACCCTTACGTCCATTTTTATAGCCTGAGCAATAGAATAAAAAGGAAATTAAATAGTTGGTGAGTAATGTATCAATTTGGTTGGTTTTCCACCGGTAGAGGCAAGGG
>CAJWSH010000069.1 GCA_913046255.1 uncultured Dehalococcoidales bacterium | reverse complement strand
TCCCCTTCCACAGCTGAAAGATTCTCTGCTAGAGTGAAGGAACTCTCTTCCACAGTTGAGAGATTCCCTTCCAGAGTGGAAATACCGTCTTCCAGAATAGGAACATTACCTTTCAGAACAGCTATTTCAGCTTCAGTATCATTTAATCTACTGCTCTCTTGCAGAGAAAATACCCAGTTGGTAATAGTGCCCAGTATTAGCATGCTAATAATTAGAGTACCTATCAATTTGTTCATCATTCTCCTCTTTTTACTCTTTTTTTATCCTTTCTACCACAATCAAAGAGTTTTTATTTCGTTCTCCTCTCCCGTATGTAAACTCTATTATACGCCTATTATAGCTTCAGCAACAATAAAGTGGTAAAACCTTGAGAACTAGCGCACAACACTCCTTTATCTTGAGCTATATCTGTTTGAATATTGTACTATGCTTAGTGGAACCAGCATTTGGTAAGAAAGGCAAGTAGATTAACAAAACACTTGACTTTTGTCAGCTTTTTGTTAAAAATTTGGGAGGTCTTTATATGCGGGGGAGTGCCGGAATTGGTAGACGGGCGCGGCTTAGGACCGCGTGCCGCAAGGCGTGGGGGTTCGAGTCCCCCCTTCCCCATCGTTGGAGAAGGCGTAGAGTTTAAGGCGTCTGAGTCAACCGGCAAGCTAGTCTTGAACTTGTAGCTTATATCTGGTATAATAGGGTATTGGGTGTTCCGTATAATACTAACGAGATTAGTGCCTCTTGTTCCCGTACGGGATGAGAGGTTTTTTAATAGGCTTTAGAAGGTTTAGTAGTGGTCAAAAAGAAAGAGCCAGAAAAAGGTGAAGAAAATAGTCTAGAGACAATACGTCATTCAGCAGCCCATATTATGGCTGAGGCAGTTCAGTCTCTCTTCCGTGACGCCAAGTTTGGCGTTGGGCCAGCTATTTCAGACGGTTTTTATTACGATTTTGATCTGCCCCGTCCGCTTATTCCTGATGACTTACTAGCTATTTCAGCCAAGATGGAAGAAATAATTGCTTCAGGTATGCCATTTATAAGCAAGGAAGTCTCTAAGAAAGAGGCACGAAAGCTGTTTGCCAGCCAACCCTATAAGCTAGAGCTTATTGATAAAATCCCGGATGAGTTGGTCAGGCTGTACCAACAGGGTACATTTATTGATTTGTGCCGTGGGCCTCATGTTAGTTCTACCGGAGAAATAAAGGCCTTTAAGTTAGCCAGTCTTGCTGGTGCCTATTGGCTAAATGATGAGCACAACCCTATGTTACAGAGAATATACGGTATTGCTTTCAAAACAAAAGAAGCACTTTCAGAGCATCTTAAAAGACTTGAAGAAGCTGCTAAACGTGATCATAGAAGGCTGGGTAAGGAACTTGATCTTTTTAGTATTAATGAACAGGCCGGCCCCGGATTGGTCTGTTGGCACCCCAATGGGGCTGTAATACGCCGTACTATTGAGGATTTTTGGAAGGATGAACACACTAAACGGGGCTATGATATTGTCTACACCCCTCATATTGCCAAACTGGACTTATGGAAAGCCAGTGGTCATTGGCAATTTTATCGTGATTACCTCTACGGCCCGATGGAGGTAGAAGAAGAAGAATATATCATCAAGCCAATGAATTGTCTCTTCCACATCTTAATTTATAAGACAAAACTCAGGAGTTATCGTGAGCTACCACTGCGTTATGCCGAGTTGGGCACCGTCTATCGCTATGAACGCTCCGGGGTACTACACGGACTATCTAGGGTCAGGGGTTTTACCCAGGACGACGCCCATATTTTCTGCCGCTTGTGCCAGCTGGAAGATGAAATAGTCGCCGTTTTAAATCTGGCCTTCTTTATGATAGATACCTTTGGCTTTGAAAATTTTAAGGTTCTACTTTCTACTCGACCCCAGAAATATGTTGGTACCATTGAGATGTGGGGTAAGGCTATAGAGACCCTGACTCAGGCACTTGAGCGGCAAAAGATTGCCTACGATATAGACCCTGGTGAGGGCGTATTCTATGGACCAAAGATAGATATCAAGTTTGAGGATGCTGTCGGGCGAGCATGGCAGGGACCTACCATCCAGATTGATTTTAACTTACCTCAACGCTTTGACGTTACCTATATTGGAGAAGACGGCAAAGAACATTCAGTAGTTATGGTTCATCGCACTGTGTTGGGTAGTATGGAACGTTTCTTGGCCTCGCTCATTGAACACTATGGCGGGGTCTTCCCGGTATGGCTGGCACCCGTTCAGGTAGCAGTGATACCAGTGGCCGATCGTCATCTGGACTATGCGCATAGGCTGGAGACAGAATTGAAAAATGGCGGGGTGCGTGCCCAGGTTGACAGCCAGTCAGAAACGGTAAACCATAAAATCAGGCAAGCGCAAGTCAGCAAGATCCCATATATGCTCATAATTGGCGATAAAGAGGTAGCTGCATCAACCGTTTCTGTCCGTCTGCTAAACGGTAAACGTCAAGCTGATTTGCCCTTTAGTAGTTTCAAAAAAATCATTAACCACACTATAATAGACAAAACAAGAGAATTAGAGTTATAATTTGATTAGACTTACTCATTGTGCTATAGTCCACTTTTAAGTAGCTTGTCTTTCAAGGAGGTAAGTAGCAACATAATTAAAAGGCTTCGGGTTAACGAAATGATTAGAGGCAGGGAGATTCGTCTCGTGGGAGATAAGGGAGAGCAGTTGGGTGTTATGCCTTTGTATCAGGCACGGGAAATAGCCAAGAAGCAAAACCTTGACTTGGTGGAAGTAGCAATTGCAGCAGTGCCTCCGGTATGTCGTTTGATGGACTACGGCAAATATAAGTATGAACAAACTAAGAAGGAACGTGAGGCTAAGAAGAGCCAGAAACTCTCACTGTTACGTGAGGTTAGATTGCGCCCCAAGATAGGTGGGCACGATTTTGAAGCAAAAGCACGCTCAGTAAAGAAGTTCCTGGAAGGTGGCGATAAGGTTAAGGTAACAATAATGTTTCGAGGGCGTGAGAATACTCACCCTGAGCTTGGTTTGCGGTTGTTGGATAAAATGTTGGAATCATTAAAAGAATTAGCTTTGGTTGAGAAGCAACCAACCAGAATGGGGGGCAGATTACATTTAATCCTGTCACCACAGGCTGGTTATATGGCGAAAATAAAAGAAGAGATAAAGAAAAGTTAGAATGCCAAAACTTAAAACACACAAAGGTGCCCGGAGCCGTTTCCATATTACCGGTAGCGGTAAAATTATGCGTACTAAAGGTGGCAAGAGTCATCTGCGCCGCAAGAAATCAAGGCAGGCAAAACGGCTTTTTGATGAGACAATACCACTGCATTCCCGTGACAGGATTCGTATAAAAAGACTTATACCATACGGAACTAGTTAGATAGGAGATACGTTTTGCGAATAAAGAAAGGTGTAACCGCACATCGGCGACATAAGAAGGTCTTAGCTATGACTAAAGGACAAAGGGCAACTAGGCATTCCCTCTATCGCCGTGCTCATGAGTCCATGCTCCACTCCTTGAGTTATGCCTACAGCCACCGCCGGGAGCGTAAAGGTAATATGAGACGCTTGTGGATTTCGCGGATTAACGCCGCCAGTAGGGCCCACGGGCTCACCTATGGCCAGTTCATGAACAGCCTGAAAAAGTCTTGCATTGAAATAAATCGCAAGATGCTGGCTGATATGGCAATTAGAGAGCCAGATACTTTCGCTGAACTGATTCGTTTCGGGCAAAATGCTTGAGATAACGCCCAATCTGCTACAGTGAGTTTTACCCCTCAGCATATAGATTAGTCTACCAGCAGTGCTTCTCCCTTGAACTCTACAGCATACCGAAATCATCTCTTACCTAGTTAACATAACCCGTGTATTAATTAAGTTGTATCTTGTAGTGTATGTATCTTGTAGTATAATAGTGAAGCTAGTGGCCATTTTGCAGCTAGGCAGCAAATCATAAACTTTAGAAGGAGGATTACCAGATGGAATGGGGAATGACAAACCGTATGGCACAACTAATCCAATCGGATGGGCATACCTTGTTTTTGCCGGTAGACCATGGCTATTTTCAGGGTCCCACCAGAAGGTTGGAAGAGCCACGTAAGACTATTGAACCGCTCCTTCCCTACGCTGATGCGCTCTTTGTTACCAGAGGTGTATTGCGTTCATCGGTAGACCCCATGAACACGAAACCGGTGATTCTCAGGGTGTCCGGTGGCACCAGCGTGGTTGGCAAAGATCTGGCTAACGAAGGAATTACCACTTCTATGGAGGAAGTTATCCGCCTCAATGCTGCAGCGGTAGGAATTTCCATCTTTGTCGGCAGTGATTATGAGAAAGAGACGCTATTGAACTTGTCAAAGCTTGTTGATAAAGGTGAAAAGTATGGTATACCAGTAATGGCAGTTACCGCTGTCGGCAAGGAGCTTGGGAAACGAGATGCCCGCTATCTTGCTTTGGCCTCTCGCATTGCTGCTGAACTAGGGGCACACGTAGTAAAGACATATTGGTGTGAAAACTTTGAGAAGGTGGTGAATGGTTGTCCCGTCCCGGTGATTATGGCTGGTGGGCCTCAGGTTAATACTGAACTTGAGGTGTTTGAGTTTGTCTATGACGGTATGCAAAAAGGTGCTATTGGAGTAAACTTGGGCAGAAACATCTGGCAGAACGACTTCCCGGTGGCGATGATTCAGGCTATACATTCTATTGTTCATCAAAATGCTACCCCAAAAGAAGCTCAAGAGCTATATAGTAACGAGAAAGAGGAAGAACTAAAAAAGTCATGAGCGGCAGCGGGAGAAACAATATGCGTGTCGCTATGTGGTATAGCAACCAGGATGTACGCATAGAGAAAGTATCTATCCCACAAATCGGTCCCGGCGAGGTGCTGGTACGAGTAGAGGCCAGTGGTATCTGCGGCAGTGATGTCATGGAATGGTATCGACATGAGCGGGCACCTCTGGCGCTGGGTCATGAGATTGGTGGGCAGATTACAGCTGTAGGAGAAGGGGTAGGGCGCTATAAAAAGGGTGATCGGGTATCGGTGGCTCATCATGTCCCCTGTAATACATGCCACTACTGTCTTAGTGGCTGTCATACCGTTTGTGATACTCTCCGCCAGACGAATTTTGATCCTGGTGGTTTTGCTGAATATATCCGCCTGCCGGCCATTAACGTAGATCGTGGGCTGTTTCTTTTGCCTGATAAAGTATCTTTTGAAGAAGCCACATTTGTTGAACCACTAGCCTGTGCCCTTCGTGGGCAGAGAAGAGCTCGAATGCAGCCTGGAAGAAGTGTTCTTGTTATCGGCAGTGGCATTGCCGGGCTGTTACATATACAGTTAGCCCGTACTCTGGGGGCAAGTCGGATAATAGCAACTGACATAATTCCTTATCGGTTAGAGGCAGCGCAAAAGTTGGGAGCTGATGCTATTATCTATGCTAAAGAAGACCTGCCTACTCGCTTACGTCAGGTCAATCAGGGTTCTCTAGCTGAACTGGTGATAGTGTGCACCGGTGCGGTATCAGCCATTACCCAAGCTCTGAAGTCAGTAGAGCGCGGGGGCACTGTTCTCTTCTTTGCTCCGACAAATCCTGATGTTACCATTCCGATTTCCATAACCGAGCTTTTCTGGCGCACCGAGATAACACTCA
>CAJWSH010000068.1 GCA_913046255.1 uncultured Dehalococcoidales bacterium | reverse complement strand
CAATCCTATCGGCGCCGACGATAATGCAACTAATCTTGCCCTGGCACATAAAGTAACCAACCATGGAGTCGGTAATGAGCTTAAAAGGTATATTAGCTCTCTTTAGTTCCCAGGTGGTAAGTCTGGCTCCTTGGCACAAGGGGCGAGTCTCGGTGGCAAGTACCTTTATATTTTTACCCTGCTCATGCGCCCACTTGATTACTCCTAGGGCGGTGCCGTAGCCGGCAGTAGCCAGCGGACCGGTGTTGCAGTGGGTCAGGATGTTAAAGCCATCCCTGATTAGCTCAGCGCCAAGCCAGCTTAAGTTTTGGTCTGCTTCATAGCTTTCATTGTGGATTTTAACGACTTCTGTAACCAGTGCCTTTTTAATATGGGCCGCATCTTTTCCGGATTCGGCTACTTTCAACATTCGCTCAATAACTTGAAACAGGTTTCTAGCGGTAGGTCTGGTGGCGGCAAGGTATCGACCAATACTTCGTACTTTGTCCAGAAATTCATCCCTAGTGGTGAATTCAAGTTTTAGGGCACCTAAAGCTATGGCATAAGCTGATGCTACCCCAATTGCCGGAGCACCCCTGATTTTGAGTTCTGTGATGGCTGAGGCTATATCCTGATAATGATCAAACTCCAGATAGACTTCTTCCCGAGGTAGTCTGGTTTGGTCAATGATTTTTACTCGCTCGCCTAGCCATTCAATAACTTTCATCGGTTTCCAGTTTATTATAGCTCTCTTAGAATGTTAATATCTACTCAGAGTTGAATACTGGGCTTGAGGCGATCATTCTTAGTTTCTTCTAGAATATAACTACAGCCTAATTATAGCATACCCTTGGACTAATTAACGCAGGTCTTTTCTTAATCCTGATTAGCCATCAAGGGACAAGTTATTTACTAAGGATAGTCTGAGATGGGCTTTGCTCTTCTTAAACTATTTCCTCTCCTTTTGAGGAAAGAGAAATGCAAGGGTTCTCCGAAAATCTTGATTTTTGGAGTAAATTAAGGGAGTGAGATTGGTAGATGGTTTTAAGTTCCTGCTTTCTTGACAGTGTTGGCAAAACCATTATAGACTTCCAATTACTCATTAATTGATTTTCGGATTAGAAGGTGTACTGATGGTTGGCGATGGATTGAGTATAGAAGAACTAAAAGGTAAAATTGGAGTTGAGGGACCACCACTGGTATATGAGATTGAGAAAGGGATGATAAGGCGTTTTGCCCAGACGGTAGGTGACCTCAACCCTCTATGGCAGAATGATGAGTATGGCGCTAAAAGTGGTTTTGGCAATATTATTGCCCCGCCAACATTTGTCTTAATTCTGGGCTTTGACCAAATCATATACCAGTTGACTCAAAATCCATCTCAAACTGTACTTCACGGCAGCACCGAGCTTGATTGTTATCAGCCGATTAGGCCTAAAGATATTATAACGGTAACAGCTAAGATTGCTGGTGTTCGCCAGCGTGAGAGCAAGATAGGCAGGATGGCCTTTGTCACCTTTAATATAATCTACAAGAATCAGAGACAAGAGATGGTAGCTAAGTGTCGTCAGATGGCAATAATCCGTTAGATTGGACAGTGAAGTATGGCCGAAAAGCTATATTATGAAGATGTCGATGCGGGTGGCGAACTCACCACTATGGTTAAGCAACCCACCAGTCGACAGTTGGTGATGTGGGCCAGTGTTTCCGGCGACTATAATCCCATTCATTATGATAAAGACTTTGCCCAGAGCCGGGATCTACCCGGCATTGTGGTCCACGGTCAATTGGTCGGCTGTTTCCTAGGTCACATGGTGACCGACTGGGCTGGGGAACATGGCAGCCTTAAACAATTAACTTTGACCTATAGGAGAATGATTTTCCCCAATGAACCCCTTGCTTGCAAGGGAATAGTAACTAAAAAGTATATTGAAGATGATCAGCATTTTGTCATCTGTAGTCTATGGGCTGAGAATGCGAAGGAAGAGAAGACGGTAACCGGTACCGCCGTTGTTATCTTGCCATCTAGTGGCCTATAGTCTGAATAGTTCTTTCGAACTAGGGGGAGCTTTTACCGGCAGGACAAGCCTTCAGACACTCTGCGCACATTCCTGAAGCGGTATAGTAGCTGCAGCAGGCGTATTTATCTAGGCGGTAGGCCTCTTCGACTTGTGGTTTGCCAATAGCCTCGACTGGGCATATCTTAATACAGTTGTCGCTGCACTTAAAACAGGGACTTGCTATGTTAAGTGGTGTTGAACTGGCAAAAAGGGTATCGGTGAGGATACATGCCAATCTTACTCTGGGGCCATATTCTGGTGTGATAAGTAAGCCGTGCCAGCCGATAATACCCAGTCCTGCTGTTTCAGCTGCATGTCTATAAGAGAGGGGCCCCTCTAGGAGTCGGCTATCATAAGGGCCGCCATCGGCAGGCAATAGTAGCCCTTTGAAACCCTGAGCATGTAGCGATTTCACTATTTTATAGCCCTCCCAGTTGAGATAGCCATTTACCATATCGGTATTGGTCCGATAGAGATCTCGGAGGGTCAGGTCTCCAATCACGGCCTTTGAGGTCGCCTGGTTAACTGTCTCAGAAAATAGTTCCATAGCTAACACAATCACTGACTTTGCTCTCGGCAGCAGTTTCTGGGCTTGGTTCCAGAGAGAAGTGTTTTCCCGATCATTAAGATTAACTATTCCAATTTTGTCTGCTTTTAGGTCCGTTAACAGATTATCCAGATTTGCGGTAGTTTTCTTTGCTATAATATCAGATCTCCTTTCCAGCGTTTTTTAAATGAGAAACAGATTGGCTATTCTTTCTTGGATTCATCATCGTTTTTATCTTTATTCTGCTGCCACTTTGTGCGATATAGTTCCATAAACACAAAACTAGGTCTATTTGAGCTTCGGTGTTCATACGGAGTGAAGCCACATTTATTAAAACACTTCTGCGCTCGCTGGTTGGACTTCAGAGTCTTTAAATAAATTCGCTTAAGGTTTGTCTTGTCAAAAATATAGCTTACCAGGGTGGTTACGACATCGGTGCCGTAACCTTTGCCCCAGTAGTTGCGGTTGCCAATCATGAGACCTAGCTCGGCTTCGTCTTTACTTTCATTGATGTCATAGTAGGTGCAGTTACCAATGTGTTTACCATTCGAGGTTAAAATAGCGAACTGCTGCTTGGCTGGCGGGGGATGGTGTAGTTCGCTGGCGTAGTTTGGTAGATACTCTGTGAAACTAATGTTTAGTAGCGGAGCGGCATCAAGCCGAGCCAGTTCCGGATCTATTCTCCAGGCATAGTCATTAACGGCATTAGTTAGGTTCTTATCACATAGTCTGACCTTGTTACCGTTAATCATAATAGAACTTCGTAGCCCAAATTCTTCAAAGACAGTGACTCTGCCGCTTAACGGATTACTTCGTTGTAATGGCACGGGTACAGCTTGAGGTTTTCTTAAGTGTTATTCCTCTGTTTCTTCATTCTCGTCACGTTCCCAGATAGGCTCAGTAAAGAAGTCAATATATTCTTCCATAACCTCAGCCGCTATCTGCTTCATTCTCTGTCTGGTCTCTCTGGCCAGCTGCTCTAGCTCATCGGTATCAATGCTAATGCCCATTATTCTGATCAGGTCATTTACTATGGCTAGGGCAGCCATTGGGTTCTGTATTCGGGTAGCGTATACTGGAACTTCACCAAGCAGGCAGATACCATCAATATCCCTTTCTTTGGCGACACCTAAAAGCAGCCCATTAAGCCCTGAAATTTGAAGATTGCCCTTTTGGGCTAGATCGTATTTTTCCAGTTCCTCAGCCAAAGTGATGTTAGTACCTATCCCCCAAACCTTGGGTTGCTCAGTGTGGTGCATGCGAGTTAGGGCGGCGGCGCAGGTATATATTCTTTTAACACCAAATCTTAGCCCGACATCAATGACGCAGTTAGCCATCTCGTAGCCCTTGGTAGAGGGTTGAACCTCGCCGGTAAATAGAATTATATCACTACCACTACCGCTATTTTTCCAGTAGTGGAACTTGCTCTCAGGAAATTGCGGCGCCTCTACTACATTATCTTTAACCAGTATCCCGATGGGGTCAAAGAAGTTGGCTGCTTTGACTTCAGCTAGGTCCTTAAAGTCCAGTTTTTTTAGCAGGTAGTTGGCTACTATCATAGCCACATTACTGATGCCGGGCCAGGCAGCCAACATATTGGGTGCATTAAGCTTTGGTCTGGCATAAAGCTTGATTGAATCTTTAATCTTTAAGTCCTCCTCATTTGTTACTGAAGCTGTTTAACTATCATTGTGAGGCACGATGTGTCGAAGTAATCTTTGAAAGTAATAGTGAGATTGCTTTGCTTTATTCGCAAGACAGTTTGAGTTGTTAAATGACCTCTTACTTGCCATGGGCAATTTCACTCTTTGATCCCTTTATCTTGGTTTAAATCCCTCTCGCTATGCCTTGAGAAAGAGGGTAGCTCTCCTTCTTTGGCAAAGCCTGCCTGTGTGTAGTCGCCTTGGCGGAGGTAGGAGAGGCTCAATGAGATTTTTCCCAGAGGCTTCGTCCTTTTTGACTCCTATTAGTGAATGGCTTACCCTTTACTGGCTACCGAAAGACTGGGACAATAGAGAGATGGGGTATTTAAAAAATCACCCACCCACTTGGCGTCATTGCCGATAGCTGTAATATCTTTAAGAACCTGATATACGTTTCCTGAAACCATAGTGTCTTTAACCCTGCCTACTATTCTACCATTTTCTACCTTGTAGCCCAAGAGTACGTTGCCAGAAAAATCGCCACCCAGAATGTTACCTTGACTCGCACCCATGAGATATTCAATAACCAGGCCTTTTTTCATATTACTTATCATATCATCAAAGGTGGTATTAGCAGCCTGGATGATAAATGTGCCTGGGGATGGGTTGGGCAGTCCGCCACCGTGCCTACTGCCATTACCGGTACTCTCGGTACCAGCTAAAGATGCCGTCCTTAAATCATAGAGGAAGTTGGCTATAGTCCCGGCTTCGATAAGCGGAGTGCGTCTGCTGGCTACACCTTCATCGTCACAAGGGCGGCTTCTGGGGTGGTAAGGGATTGTTGTGTCATCTGAGAGCCATAGGTCTTGGCTGAAGATTTGCTCGCCGAGCTTGTTTGCTATAGGTGATGCCCCTTCAAGGACTAATTTGCCATTAAAGGCTGCCATTAATGGTGCCATTAGAGTACTGGCGACACCGTTTGGGGTAAAAATTACCGGTAGGCTTTGGCTTGGCAGCGAAGCCTGATTTTTAGCCCAATTGAGATGATTAATTACCGTATCGGTTATCGTTTTGGTTTCAAGTATGGGGTGGCACCTGCTTTCACCTTCACCAACAAAGAGCATGTCGTTTTCGCTGACGAGGGTGCCACTGATACCTAGGTTGAAGATGCTTTTTGTGTAGTCTGCTTGACCTTTGCGGGAGTTTATGATACTAACTGAAATGGTCTTCTTGGTTACCTCAGCTTCGCAAACAATATCAGGCGTATGTTCTCTTACTGTGGCTATTAACTTTTCCCCCAATTTAACCATTTCTTCCAATGATACTGACATTACAGCACTGTCGTAGGTATCAACTTGGGGATAGGCGGTCAGGGAGGGAAGCTCAAATACGGCTGGCATACCGAATTCGGCTGTTGTCACTGCCATATCAATTAGACCCTGGATATCCTCTGGATTGGTGGAAACGCCATAACCAATTCTGCCCTCTCTGATGATACGTAGCGCTACAGTATGACTCTGTTTGCTTTGAATATGTTTTAAGCGGTTA
>CAJWSH010000067.1 GCA_913046255.1 uncultured Dehalococcoidales bacterium | reverse complement strand
GTTTCCTATTGACCAGAAAATCGGTAAAAAAATCTGTCGTCTAAAGAAGATTATCGGCGGATTTGAGGTTGCCACTAAAAGTGGCGATAGCTATAAATCAAAGGTCGTTATCCTGGCTACTGGTAAGAGGCCCAGAAAACTAAATGTACTCGGAGAAACTGAGTTTACAGGGAAAGGGATAACCTATTGTGCCATCTGTGACGGGCCTATTTTCGCAAAACAGAGAATAGCAATAATCGGTGGTGGCAACTCTGCACTTGAGGCAGCCTTTGATATGGCAAAGATTGCTGAACATGTGCATCTAATTTCACTGACGACATTGACAGGTGATGCTATTCTTATTGACAAACTGTCAAATACCAAAAACCTGACCATTTTTACCGAACATGCAACAAAAGAAATCAAAGGCGAAGACTTTGTCAATGGCATACTGATAAGAGACCTGCATAATGGCCAGAGCAGACTGCTTGAGGTTACTGGAGTATTCGTTGAAATTGGCTTGATACCTAACTCAGAGCCAGTAAGCGAACTAGTCAAACTCAACAAGCATGGAGAAGTACCAGTGAACTGCTCTTGCGAAACGAAATTATCTGGTCTATTTGCTGCCGGTGATGTAACCGATGTACCCGAGAAACAGATAGTTATTGCCACCGGAGAAGGGGCAAAGGCAGCCCTTCAAGCTCACCGCTACCTTAGGCGGCTGCCAAACCATCCTGCCCCTTAATCTGAATTCTGCCAGGTATCATTTTGGTCATTTTGCATATCTCTTTACTTAAAATTTTGTCTTTCGAAGCTTCTCATTCACTCTTTGTTAACATACAGAGATTATCTTATTATTTAAATCTATTTTCTTTCCTTGGTGAGATGCCTCTCTTGATTCTGATCAAAAGCCTTTTTGCAACCGACAGCATATAAGTAATAGATCTTACTTTTATATCCTGAGATTGCTACTGCTCCAACCTCCTCTACTTCCATTTTGCAGGCCAGATTAATTGCTATTCTAGATACCACCCATCTTCTTCTTTTTTTCTCTCACTTGACTAGCAAATTTAGCCGGTCTGAAATTTTTCAAGCGCAGAGAATTAGAAACCACAGTAAGCGAGCTTATTGCCATGGCTCCTGCCGCCAATATCGGGTTGAGGAAACCATAATCACCCAAGAAAAACTGCAATCCTTGTGGCGTCCCATTTTGACCGAAGACAAAATACAGTATTCCAGCAGCTACCGGTATCAGGGTAACATTATAGGCAAATGCCCAGAACAGATTTTGCTTGATCGTCCTTAAAGTCCGCTTGCTGAGCGAGATAGCAGTAATCACCCCTCTTAAATCACCACTGATAAGAGTAATATCGGCTGCCTCTATAGCAACATCGGTCCCGGTACCGATGGCAATACCAACATCGGCCTGAGTCAAAGCCGGAGCATCGTTTATGCCGTCTCCCACCATTGCCACCACTTTTCCCTCCTCCTGAAGTTTTTTTATCTCCTCAGCCTTGTGCTCTGGAAGCACTTCAGCCAGCACCCGACTAATGCCCATCTGCCACGCCATTGCTTCTGCGACACGTTTGTTATCCCCAGTAAGCATCACCACTTCCAGCCCAAGGCAATGTAGTTCTTTCACTGCATCTTCTGAATTTGGCTTCAAAGTATCAGCTACGGCGATTATGCCAGTAGCCTGCCTATCAATGACCAAAAACATAGGGGTTTTTCCTTCATCAGAGAGCTGGGCAGCCACTTCTTCCAGGCCACCCAAGGATAGCCCCTGTTCTTTCATCAACCTCAGATTACCCAGAAGCACCTTCTGCCCATTTATACTGGCTCCAATACCACGACCGGGGATGGCGTTGAATTCTGTAGTGTCAACCAGAGACAAGTTTTTCTCTCTGGCCATATTGACGATAGACTCCCCAAAAGGGTGTTCTGAGCCCCGCTCGACAGAAGCAGCCAACATGAGTAGTTCCTCTTCTTTAAAGCCAGCACCAGCTATTATATCGGTTACCACCGGCTGTCCCTTGGTAAGAGTACCGGTCTTATCAAGGACAATTGCGTTTATCTTATGGGCAGTCTCTAGAGCCTCACCATTCTGAATAAGGACACCGTTCTCAGCCCCCTTTCCCATGCCCACTATGATGGCAGTAGGCGTTGCTAAACCGAGGGCACAAGGACAGGCAACAATTAAAACAGCGACAAAATTGAGCAGAGCAAAGATGAACACCGGATCCGGTCCCCAAAGATACCAAAAGGCAAACGTAATAACAGCAATAATGACAACAATGGGTACAAAGTAGGCCGAGATTATGTCAGCCAACCGTTGGATAGGTGCCTTACTGCCCTGAGCCTCTTCTGTCAGTTTGATAATCCGAGCCAGAGTGGTGTCTTTGCCCAGCTTGACAGCTTCCAAGCGAAAGCTACCAGTCTTATTAATAGTGGCACCAATCACCTCGTCTCCAACCGTCTTTTCTGTCGGAATGCTTTCACCGGTAATCATAGACTCATCAATACTGGAATAACCATCCTTGATGACGCCATCCACCGGTACCTTCTCTCCCGGTCTCACCAGAACAAGGTCGCCGACCATAACATTATCAACAGGAATAGGTCTCTCTTCATCACCGCGGATAACCGTAGCCATCTTCGGCTTAAGTCCGATTAGCTTTTTTATCGCCTCAGATGTCTGGCTCTTGGCTCTAACCTCCAAAAAGCGCCCCAGCAGGATAAGAGCAATTATAATAGCCGCCGTATCAAAATAGACACTTGCCCCCCGACCACCAGTAGCAAGAAAAGCAGGAAATAGAATAGCGATCACACTATAGAAATAGGCCGCCAGTGTACCTACAGCGATAAGGGTATTCATATTGGCCGTCTTATGCTTTAAGCCAGTCCAAGCTCCCCTGTAGAACTGCCAGCCAGCCCAAAATTGAACCGGCGTTGCCAGTATCCACAGAAGGTAATGATTACCCAGAAATTCAGGCATCCATCTCCCTGAGAATTGGGAAATAGCGACAAGAAGCATAAACAAACCGATAGTGCCGGCAAAGAGAAGCTTAGCCTTCAAAGCACGAATCTCCGGGCGAGTAGCTGAGATGACAGTATCGGGCCCAATAGTGTCCCCAGCGCCGCCCAGGGCCTGAATGCTATATCCAGCTCCTTCCACTACCCGCCTGAAGTCAGCCATATCGGTTTCACCCGTTAGATACTGGACTGTAGCTTTTTCGCTGACCAGATTGACGTTAGCTGAGATTACCATCGGCACCCTGGTCAGCGCCTTCTCAATGTTGGCCGCGCAAGTGGCACAGGCCATGCCGCTCACACTAAAAATTGTTTTCTCCGTCACCACACCATAACCTATATCTGATATGGTATCTATTAGTGTCTTGATACTTACTTTGCTTGGGTCGTATTCAATAGATGCCTTTTCACTGGCCAAGTTTACATTGACTCTGAACACCCCAGGCATCTTAGTAAAACCTTTCTCAATATTAGCCACGCAAGAAGCGCAGGTCATACCGGTAACAGACAGGATTATCTTATTCGTTTACCCAGCTCCCTTGATCATCTATTGTCAGCTTTCTTACTAACATGTTATTGGTGCCTCATCGCCTTGCGTATTGTTCTCATTAGCTCCTTTATATGGTCCTGCCCGTTTTGCTGGCGCACAGCATCGGTGATACAGCCCTCAATATGGCCCTGGAGGATGAGTAGGGAGACCTCATCAGCGGCACCAGAAAGAGCAGCTAACTGTTGAATAATTTGAATACAATAGCGATCATCAGTAATCATTTGTTCGATGCCTCGAGCCTGACCCTCAATCTTTTTCATTCTCGTAAGAAGAGATGCTTTATCTTTGGTGTAGTGATACTTTTTTGTCACTGCTGGTGTCGTGCTCATTGTTGGCTCTCTTTCCTTATAAATTTATATACTTTATACTACCATATAGTATTATCTTCATCAAGAGGTAACTCCAGAAAAATTTAGGAAAGACTAAGATGATCTTTTTTAGCTTTATATTTGTATTATACGGCCTGTAATTACGTCTGCAATTGAACAGAATGGAAAAATGACTACGAGAGGAAATCCTTTATCTTTTACAAGACAAACTTACTTAAAACTATTTATCACTAAATCAAAACAGTCAACATACTCGTCGTGGCTTTCTGCTGGAGTGTCATAGGCTATGGTATAGGCAACTTTATCTTTGATAACTATGGCATACTTGTTTTTTAGGTCAACTTTTTTCCCATTACATTTAACCGCTAGGGTGGCCTCCAAAACTGTAGCCTCCAGTCCATTGATTTTAGCGGTGTATTCCTTCACCTTTTTATAGTTCGGGATAGTATCTATAGCCTTCAGGTCAGATGCCACAACATAATCTCCAAGTGTCATCTTCTCATCTATACGCTCTGCATTCACATTTATGTTTACGTCATAAATACCTTCCAATACTGTGGGGCCGTCAAAGGCAACTACCAACCCGTCAATGTCCTCTCTAACATCCCAATCCGCCGGATAGTTGACAGAAAAACCGTACTCCGAATTGGTATATGTCTGGCTCTTTTTCACACCTAGACCTCCTTTATTAAAACAGTTTCACCAACTAAGGGTATCACATCCGCTAAAGCCATTTCAACAAGCTCAACTGCTACATAGAACTAGAGCAAGTCATTCTTGGATTACTCAAACTCTTCCCTGGATATCTCACTCCTGCATAGCATTCTTTGGCCACATCCAATGGTTTTACTTTAGAGTAGAGCCATTTCGTCGACTCAGTTTAGTAATTCCTCAGGCGATAAAACGATAAGCCCTACTCGAAAATACTATCATCCGCAGGCCACTAAAAGCCATCTATCAGTTCATAATATCATGTCGCATCGTAGTATCTTTTACTTCTATTCAACTAGTGGCAAAGATTACAAAAAGAACCGTGACTGCCGAAGCTCACTGCCTCAAAGGTATCATCAGAGTGGTAGACACCCTCCACTACTATATCCACCCCGAGTCTGAAACTGTTGGGGACGATTCCCTTATAGACCATAGTTAGTTGCTCCTCATCATCGACGAGAGAAAACTTCATAGTATTCGTCTTATCATTCCAGTCAATTAGGCCAGGGATTACTCTGCCCCCGACCTTCACTTGTTGGCCATATAAAAACTCCGCCTGTAGCTTCAGTGCACTGATAGTAAGATAATCATCTCCAGTGCGGATGATGGACGGTGCATAGATTGGATGACTCAGTACCAAAGTTAGTAGTACCGTTATAGCTAAAAAACATCCTTTTCTTTTTCTCATCTGCAAGACATTCTTGGCGTGAGCATAGCACAAAGTCGTTCACAAACACTTAAATCATTATATACTTACTTTATTCGCCAAGTGAGTAAATACAAAAGCTACGTTTATAATAATAAGCGACTGTTATTTTATCCTCACTTTCAACTAGCTATTTCTAAAGTCTTTTCAACAGTATACGAATTAGTTCAAGGAATTTCGCACACGCCTAGGCTAAAGACAAGTGTCCGAGAGCTTTGGGAGAAACTTATTGCGCTAGCTTATAGATCCCAGAAGCTTCCCAGCTCTCTAAAATCAATTAGGCCACTCATAGCTTTATTAGTCACATTTATACCAGCCTCAACTGCTGCTGCCACCGGATTTAGACCACCAATAAGAACCAACCCGATTTTATTAAGTCCGACTGGCATCTCACACAGTGGTTTACCAGCTTCCCCCATTATGACTAAACCATCTATACCCGACTCTTTCAACTTACCAATCGCTGTCTCAGCTACAGGCAGACACATAGCCGGAATCTCACGAAAGTTAGCCACTATCTTGCCATCGCCATACTTTATCGCGCGAGTGAC
>CAJWSH010000066.1 GCA_913046255.1 uncultured Dehalococcoidales bacterium | reverse complement strand
AACTGGATAACAACGGACTCGAGTTCGTAACTCAGATATTCTGGGTCGAACTTTTCTTTTAGGTATCTCTCTTATTGGCGAATCATCAGGCTAATGAGTGCGGGAACCACGAGGAAGAAAAAGAGGGGTTAAACAGTGGGTAGAGAGATAGTAATACCAATGTATATGGCTATTAGGAATAGGCGCAGTAGGTTGTGAGAAAATCGGTATGGGCTATGTGTCGCAATGGTAATGGTTGTTCCACTCGATTTGATTGTAGTCTCTGTTTACTGTAGCGCAAGCAGCGCCGACACCCAATAGACCAGTGTGATCCCAATGGTGGATAGGCCAATAGCAATTTGAAATCAACTCATAGAGAGCAGACGCAGCGGCAATAAAAAGTAAATTACCAGCCCTGCCACAAGAGGTATTAGATAAATTGCTAACGGAAAATACCTGACTCTTCTTTCTCCTGTGTGTTTATACAAATCTTCTGATTGCTTTGTTACCAATAATAGATATAGGGCACTTGGCTATCAATACTTCTCATTCCTTATAGCTGGCTTTATTCTGGAATAAGTGATATGATTAGTTTTTGGTTTAATAGTGAACGGAGATAAAAGTGCCTAAAACTGATGCTAAAAAAAAGGAAGACATACAGGCATTCATTAAAAATGTAAATAAGAAAGATAAGCGGAGCGGTCTTAAAATTCATTTTGCCTTTGTCAACCGAAAAAGAAAAGGCTAAGACTTATTATCCCCTCACCCATCATCAAGAGCAAAGCTTTGTGGTTGAAACCCACTAGCGCTTTGAAGCAAAAGGGTGGTCTTTGCTTTTAAAGTCTGGCAAATAGATTCTGTCAGCCCCCATTTCCTGCCGCCAGCCGTTTTCCAACCCCATCCCATTTGCTACCTTGAGGACTGTCTTGTATTCAGATAGTGATATAGCCCTTGAAAGGGGCGCAAACTTGAGCGCCTGGTGTATTGGATGATATTGAGACATTAGGCTAAGTGCAACCTTGGGCGAAACCTCAGTTGCCAGCCAGGCAAGCGATTGCTCACTGCCAGCGAGCCCGTTTGGCAGGATGAGGTGGCGGATAATTACTCCCCGTTGGGCTATCCCGGATTCATCCACAAGTAGTTCCCCGGCCTGTCGGAACATCTCTTTTATGGCATTCCTTGCCTGCCTGATATAATCCGGAGCCTGCGATAGTCTTTTGGCCCAGACATCGGAGGCGTATTTTAAGTCTGGTAGATAGATACTTATTATGCCATTAAGTTCTCTCAGGGTTTTAATGGAATCATAGCTGTTAGTGTTATAGACCAACGGTAATCGGAGTCCCATAGGTACTGCCAGAAGCACCGCCTGAACTATCTGGGGAACAAAGTGTGACGGTGAAACGAAGTTAATGTTGTGGCACCCCAGCTTATTCTGAAGATAGAGCATGTGTTCAGCCAGGCTGTAGCAGTTTGACTTATTTAACCTCTGCCTCTCATGGTTCTGGCTGATCTGGTAGTTTTGGCAATAGAGGCATCGAAGGTTGCAGTTACCGAAGAATATTGTTCCTGAGCCGCAGCTTCCGGAAAGAGCCGGCTCTTCCCCGTGGTGAGCACAGAACGAAGCCACTATTGGCTGACGACCCGAGTGACAGAACTGTGTTTCGTCCTCCAGTCGGTTTATGCCACATTTCCGGGGGCAGATATCACATGATGCCAGTCTTGCCTCAAGCCGCTTTGCTCGTTTTTTTAACTCACCGGAATGGTATAGAGCAATGTATGGTGGTTCTGCGGTATTCATTTCTATCAACTCATCATTTTTTAGGTTTTTGTTGGGTAGCCCATTTCTCGCTTATCAAAGCCTTGCACGGAGGATAGGCCTTTATCTCCTCCCAATAGAAAGGAGAATTAGTTTTGTAAAAGAAGCTTTATTTCTCTTTAGCTCTTCTTTTGAAGAATATACATTAATCTAACAGGATGCCTAGGGGATAGATATCCACTCTATTATTTTCTCAATTTTATATCACTCTATAGGCTCTTTGCCAAATTGCTGATCATCGCTCTAACACGTTTGGCTTTCTCTTTAATCTCAGTGTTTTTGAGTTATCTTTGTCTCTGCATCTTCAACCACTTATCTTAGTTTATCCAGAAGTATGAGCTGGCAGTTAGTACAGTAGAAGTTTTGGCGCACCCGTTATTATAATTATAAATGATGTATTTGGGAAACTCCCTTTCTTCTCTTTCTCGATGGGCAAATTCCTCAATGTCATATTTGTCAGTGAAAGATAAGTTAGTGAGAAGCGGCCTATATAAGATAAAGGAGCCCTGATGCTTGACCGAATCCAACAGCTTAACTAATCCCTTGCGCTTGGTCTGATCAGTACACTGGGCGCAGATCTCCGGGTATCTCTTCTTGACACAGCAGATAATGAATCCGTATGCTAGATGATTCTGTCAAAAATCGAGGTAATAGTAGTCGGAGCATCTTGGATCTCCCTAAGTAAGGTATTTTGGGCATAGGTTGCAGTTAAGATCGCAGGCACCGACTATGGGATATTCTTTTAACCGGGGTTTGTTCGCATCGAATTTCAGCATCAGGTTTAAAATACTTACAGCCCACATGTTAATGGAGAGGTAAAAATACTATATAAAGCCGGGTAAAACCACTATTTTCTCATCTTGCGAAGACTGGTGATAGCCTCTCTCATTCTGTTAAGACAGCATTCCTTACCCAGTACAGACATGGTCAGAAATAGCGGTGGCGCCACCGTTCGCCCAGTAACGGCAACTCGTAGCGTGCTAAAGAGTTGTTTGGTCTTGAGGCCCAGTTCTTCAGCCAGTGGTCTGAGTATAACTTCCAGAGACTCAGTATCAAATACCGCTAGTTGTTCAATCCTTTTAAATGATGTTTGCAGGGCTTGTACGGCTAATGCTTGATTCATCTTCTTGGCTATAAGTAAGTCAGACTCGTAATTAAGCTCATTGGCAAAGAAGAACTGGGTAAGTTCGGCTACTTCAGCCAAGGTTTTAGTCCGCTCTTGGATAAGAGGTAGTACCTGTCTGATATAGTCGGCAGATAGTGGCCGTTTTATTTCAGGCGGTAAGCCATTTTCCAGAAATAGTAATGATCGCTTACTAAAATCTTCTAAACTTAAGCCGCGGATATATATGCCGTTTATCCACTCAAGCTTGTCCTTATTAAAGATGGCGGCGGTTCGATTAACTCGCTCCAGAGAAAAACTGTTTTTAAGCTCCTTGATGGATAGAATCTCGGTCTTATCGTCCAGAGACCAGCCGAGGAGGGCAAGGGAGTTTACTATTGCCTCGGCTAGATAGCCTTGTTCTCGATACTTGGTTATAGCCATTGCCCCGTGCCGCTTGCTTAGTTTGGAACGGTCAGCACCGAGCAGTATTGGTAGGTGGGCAAATTGAGGTGGTTCAAACCCAAGGGCTCGGTACAGCATCAAGTGGCGGGGTGTGCTGGACAGCCACTCCTCAGCTCGAAGCACATGGCTTATCTCCATCAGGTGGTCATCAATTACACTGGCCAAATGATAGGTCGGATAGCCGTCTGACTTGAGCAGAACAAAATCATCAATTGTGGCGTTTTTAAATGCTACTTTACCTCGAATCAGATCATTAAATCTGGTCTGTCCTTCAAGCGGTGTTTTCGAACGGATTACTGGCGTGATAGGGCCAGCTTCTTTTTTAGCCTTCTCCTCCCGGCTCAAATTTCGGCAGTGCCGGTCATAGCCCGGTGGTTGCTTGAGTTTTATCTGCTTGGCTCGCATCTCGTCAAGGCGCTGAGTGGAGCAATAGCAGTGGTAGGCATTCCCCTGTGAAATTAGCTGTTCGGCTGCCTTATGATATATATCTAATCGTTGCGATTGAAAGTAAGGACCATAGTTACCGCCCACATCTGGCCCCTCATCCCAGTCCATACCCAGCCAGTGCAAGGCGTCGAGGATAGCTTCCACTGTTCCTTCTATTTTTCGACTAACGTCAGTATCCTCAATGCGGATAATCAAGCTGCCGCCGGAGTGCCTAGCGAAGAGCCAGTTAAAAAGGGCGGTTCTTATGTTACCCATATGAGGATAGCCGGTAGGGCTGGGAGCATAACGGACTCTAACTTGTTTAATCATATGGACCTTTCTTTTCTCTATTCTACCATTCAACATCTCAAGATTCTAGGTGATATCTTTTAGCGCCTGCTCTAAATTTGGAGGCAGCTCGGAGGTGAACTCTTTATATTCATTGGTGGATGGCAGCTTGAAGCCGATGCGGCAGGCATGAATAAATTGTTGTGATAAGTGAGGTGATTTCACTCCGTAGGTCTTGTCACCGACCACCGGATAACCAATAGCTCCTAGGTGGACTCGGATCTGGTGAGTGCGGCCGGTTTCAGGTTTGACCTCAAGCAGACTGCAGCTCCCCACATATTTGACGACACGATACTGGGTACGTGCCTCTTTGCCATTATCTACTACCGACATTCGTTTGCGGTTACCAGGGTCACGCCCAATGGGAGCATCGATAAAGCCACTTTCTGGAGACAAGTGTCCTTTAGCAAGCACCAGATAGACTTTTAGCACCGAGCGGGTCTTAAACTGATTCTGAAGCTTATTAAGGGCCAGACTGTTTTTGGCTACCAATATCAGTCCTGAAGTATCTTTATCCAGTCGATGGACAATACCCGGTCGTAATGTGCTACCACTATCAGGCAAGCTGGGCAGGCAGGCAAGGACGGCATTGACCAGCGTGTGGCTTAGATGTCCTGGTGCCGGGTGAGTGGCGAGACCTGCTGGTTTATCTATGACTAGTAGGTCTTCATCCTCGTAGATGATATTTAATGGAATGTTCTCCGGTAATAGCTGGTTGAGGGTGGCAGGAGGACTCGTAATATTTACTCTGTCACCAACACCAAGTTTAAGGCTTGCTCTGGCTATCTGATCATTAACGGTGATGTAACTATCAGCGATGAGCTTTTTGGCATATGTTCGGGAAAACTCTGGACACTTTTCAGAAATAAACTTGTCCAGCCGAATTCCTGACTTATCAGTGGTACATCTATGTGTTTTGCCCATCTCGGTGCTCACTGTTGTCAGTTAAACGAATGAGTAGGTAGGCAATAAAGATAGCACCGACAACTACCGATGAGTCGGCGATATTAAATGCCGGCCAGCGACCAACAACAATGAAGTCGGTAACATAACCGTTGTTTAATCGGTCAAGCAGGTTGCCTACTGTGCCGCCGAAAATAAGACCAAGGGCTAGCTTAGCTGGCATTGTAGCTAGAGAAGAGAAGTGGCGACTTCTAGAAAGAGCAAAGAAGAGCAAGGCGGTAATGCCGATAAAGGCAACTATTGTTAGCAGCAGTGCTTGGTCTTGAAACAAACCAAAGGCAGATCCGGTATTGTGAACATGGGCAAGACGAAAAAATCCTGTCTTGGGCATTGATTCCCCTAGAATTATGTTAGACCTTATCCAAGATTTGCTGAACTGGTCAGCGGTTGTCACCAGCAAGGCGGCCATGAAAAAGATCGCATTCTGCCGCCAACTCCTCGATAGACTATTTGCCCTTTGCATTCTTTGCCTGAGTAGCCTTACAAGTTATGCACAGCGTTGCCTGAGGCAGGGCTTCTAATCGAGCTGGGTCTATGGGCTGTTCACAGCTTTCGCATAGACCAAAGGTTTCATTTTCGAATTTACTCAGGGCGTGCTCCACCTCAGCCAGTTGGTCTAATATACGTTTTTCTAGAGCCATTCGATTCTCTAACTCGGTGGTCTCTGTAGCTTCTTCTTCTCTTTTGCCAAAGGGGCTACCCTCTCGTCTGTTCTCTGTAGGACGATTAGCTTTTGCTTGTTCAGATTGCTTAGTTAGACGATTATATTCAGCTTCCAAACGATGGCGAAGTATTACGTTTGTGA
>CAJWSH010000065.1 GCA_913046255.1 uncultured Dehalococcoidales bacterium | reverse complement strand
TGACTAGAACCTTCATTACGATCTCCTTAATTTTGCTTTCTTATAGTTAGAAACTATCTAAGTTATAATTTCTTGGCTAGTGCAATATTATAACTTAGATAGTTTCTAACTAAAGGTATATGTTCTAACATATCCTCTAGTTGGTTAAATAATCCCAAAGCTGATGTCGCTACAGCTGGTAACACATGAGCTTCCACGCAAAGAAAAGAGGTATCCCCAAAAGAATCTTGCATGAGCTTCGTAAGGTAAGGTTGTGTAAAGTGCTGGTGTTTTTTGAGCATGGTCATGTGCAGATAGAGAATGGGGTTATAACGGTTCGCTTCTAAAATAAATATCTTTCCACCTCTTTTGGCGACTCGTTTCATTTCTTCTACCGCTTTTTTATGGTTTTCAATATGATGTAGTGTATCCTTGGCAAAGATAATATCAAAGTGATTATCAGGCAATGGTAAATGACAAGCGTCGGCTGTCAGTAATCTAACGTTTGCTTTAGCGATATCAGCCCACTCAGAGTAGGGGTCGATATCAATGCCTGTCACTTCATTACACTTATCAGCGAAGATGGCACAATCGCCACCATCACCACAACCAACATCAAGTACTTTTTGTGAGTTGCCTAGCTCAATACGCGCTTTTTGTAATAGCCTAAGCCGCCAGTCTAATACATTGTTCTTCAACGCCCCTCCTTGAGAGCCCTGAAAATGCCAAGTTAAATATTTTGTGTTGCTCCGATAGCGTTACCAAACGTCCATCAGGGCCCTACTATCTCAGGTATTTTGCGATTTGAGATATGTGAGGGCTACCCTGAACCTTAAAAAGTACATACCGGCTGTCAGTAGCGGATGCCTCATCAGTCTTTTCCACTTCCCATTCTCAATGAATACTCTAAACAATCTGTAACATGCACCTAATTGTTTTTTGATAATAGGGTCGTCCTTCCCCCATTTCTTTACATAGCCGTCAAGTGCTTTGGAATAGTAGCCCTTCTTTGATAAATAGTTATTGATAGCGAATGCCCCTTCATTATGATACAAAGGATACTTGATTATACTAGTATTCCCCAGTTGTTTAATGCGCCGATCAAAATCCCAGTCCTCCGGGCCAGAAGCTAATTTCTCCTCGTCAAAGCCTTTGACCTTTAAGAACTTATCCTTTTTAATAAACCTGACCGCATCAACACATGAGGCATTGTAAAAACTTCTTTCAAAGTCTCTTACCTTTATCCAGAACCCATCGCCTATAATATTTTCCGGTATGTATAGTGCAATGTAATCCTCGTCCTCACATTTAGCCACGCACTCAGTGACGACTTCCTTAGAGAGAATCATATCGGCATCGAGGTACAGGATATATTTGCCCTTTGCCTTCTGAGCACCATAATTTCTTTGGGCGGCTCTCTCTGGGCCTTTGAGATAAATCTTTTCCGTAAAATTCTTGGCGATCTTGACCGTATCATCTGTGGAGTGGTTATCCATCACGATTGCCTCCAATGCAGAGGCGGGGTAGCTCTGCTCTTTTACTGACTTAAGGCAATTACCGATGTTCCGCTCCTCATTTTTTGTAGTAATAATGACTGAAACCAATGGCGCATTATTCATTCTAAGAATCTTTGTCGGTTGAGTAGAAGTCTTTATACCACGCTACAGTTTTCTTTAGCCCGTCCTCTATTCCTGTCTCTGGTTCATAGCCAAGTAGCTCTTTGGCTTTGGTTATGTTCCCCTCAAATCTCCAGACCTCCCCCGGACGGCTTTCCTCAATGACAATTTCATTCTTTGCTTTAAGTAACTTTCTTATACCTTGAGCCACACTCACCAAGTCTAACCCTTTTCCGTAGGCTATGTTGAGAGTAGTCCCCTTCGCATTATCGAATTGGTCTATCATTTTAGTAATGCCATCGATGGTATCATCAATATAGGTAAAATCGAGGAATTTCTTCTTGCCGTAAACTACCAGTTTATCGCCTCTTAGCGTCTGCCTGATCCATAGCGGGATTACTCTGTCGGAGTTGTCGTACATGCCGTAGACATTGGAAAATCTGGCGATGATAAAGTCTATACCATAGACCTCACTGTAGGAACGAGTCATTGCCTCGCCGCTTATCTTTGAGGCTGAGTATGGGCTTTCACAGTTCTCGATCTTCGCCATATCTTCGGATATCGTTCCCCGTATTGCTATATTGCCGTAGGTCTCTCTGGAGGAAGCGAAGATTATCCTTTTTAAGTTGTTTTGCCTTATAAACTCCAGTACATTGAAGTGGATGAGTATATTATCGAAAGCCAGTTCCGGCTCTTTGACTAACTCGTAGACTCGGGCGTTGGCGGCAAGGTGAATGACTATATCAAAATTCTTGGGCAGCTTTAATATATCTCTTTTTTTCCTTAAATCCGCATTGATGGTATGGGCATTAAGGTAGGGGTGCCACGTATTACGCTTGGTATCGACTCCGGTGACTTCATGGCGCTTAAGTAACTGCTCAAACAGCCTGGTCCCGGCTGTACCGCTGGAGCCCGTTATTAGTATTCTCATTCATTAACCTCCCGGTTTAAAATCACTTAAATGACCAAAGATTGCTCTAATTCCGCGTAGGATATATCTAAAGTCGTTGACGTTCCTGATGGAGAGTAATTTTCTTAGGGCATACCTCGGAGTGAAGAAAGCCCTATAAAGCTGCTGGCTAGCTTCTTTGATGTCCTTATCGGTTACTGCCGTCTTAGTTACTGCCTTTCTCATGTCGTAGTCATCCCAGTCTTGAGTGACTAGCAGATCATTTTCCTGGCAGTACCGGAACAAAGGTGTGCCGGGGTAGGGAGTACTAATGGTGGCCTGCAGTGTATCGGCACAGCCTTGTTTGAATAAATCCTTAGCCAATTCGATGGTCGCTGTTATATCCTCTTTTGTTTCCCAAGGATAACCGACCATGATTGTTAGGTGGGGATCTAGTCCAGCTCTTTTTGCCATTAGGCATCCTTCAACTGCATCGTTTACCTTTACCCCTTTGTTGATTCGATTAAGAGTCTCCTGGTTGGCTGATTCTAGCCCAAAAAGCAGATATCTGAAGCCGGCCTTCTTCATCAAGTTGTATCCTTCTTGGTCAACGGCACCAAATCTCATATTGCAGCCAATCTCCACTTTTTGATTGTAGCCTCGATCAATCATGCCATGACAAAAGCTAGTGAGCCATTTCCCTATAGGGAAAGTGCCGGTGTCATCGAAGACACTTCTAATCTTATATCTATCAATAAGTACGCCGATTTCATCCAGCAAGCTCTCTGGCTTCCTTGTCCTGAATTTGTTATATAGGGTAGTCCAGGAGCAGAAAGTGCACTTATGCCACCAGCAGTCTCTTCCCACCATGGTGTAGGTGCCTGGTAGGTTTTTATAGTTACCGTTTTTTTCGCTATAAAGCCACCATTTTGTTAGCTCCCTATCGATGAATGGCAGACTATTTAGATCGTGGCTCAACTCAAACTTACCGCTGCTCTTTATCGCTTCGTTCTCACGATACCAAATACCGGGCTCGAGCTCTTCGCCTCCACTAAGGTGATGGCATAGATTGAGAAGAAGGAAATCGTAATCTCCTCCGGTCAATATATAGTCAACCTTGCTTTCTTCAAAAGATTCCTGTGGCAGAGCCGTGACATGGTCACCTATTAGAACCACTTTAGTCCTTGGCATTCTTTGCTTGATGGCATCAATTATCTTCCAGTGAGTCTTAACCACCGGGGTCTTTGTTTCTATAACGATAAGATCTGGCTCTTCTCGAGTTATCCTTTCCATATATTGAGGGAGGGTGAGCTCTTCAGCAATCCCATCATCCCAGGAAACCTGGTGGCCATGCTCCTTCAGCAAAGTAGCAGCATAAGCTGGAATTATGGGATAAATATAGGTGGGTTGGCTAAACCACTGGAACTGTCGGTTCTGGCTTAGTAGTGGAACGCCCTTAGGACTTTCAATTGGAGGACAAGATATGCTGATCTTCATCTAATAGGCCTCCCATTGAGCAATCCTTTCATAAAACCAATCCCATAGGTTATATGGGTCGAGATTATACCCAGAAACACCAGTGGCATCATCCTTATATTCCTCGACTGAAGGCTTGATATTAATGTGAGCAATAGGTAAACAGCAACGACTGAGAGGAATATCATCCTCAATATGGAGTTTAGGAAGGAGGTCGCTATGCCAAGGGGAAGACTTAGGCAAAAGAGGGAGGGAATAAAAAAAGAAACCCTGAGCGAGGTCTTAGGGAGTATTTTGACAAAATAACCTCGGTGTACGGCATAGTTCCATATCTGCTTTAAATGGGGCCAGAAGAGGTTCCTTCTATGATGGTAGACCAATACCTTTGGGTCATAGATTATCTTCTTATGGAGCTTATTGGTAATCTCGAGGCAAAGCTTAGTATCCTCGCCAGGCCAGAAGGAACTGTTGAATCCTCCTGCATCCTGAAACGCTGATTTCCTAATTATTAAATTGCAACTGGGATAGTCATCGACCTCCCTCTGCGCTTTGGGGATGTATCTGAATCTAAGGGAACCGCTACCGAGAAGAGATGAAAGTACAAAGCCACTTGCCTTAGCCATTAAGCTATCACTTGGTGGGGTAACCGCCGGCCCACCCACAGCGGCAATATCCTCATTCCCGAAGTGCTTTACGGCTTCTTTTAGCCAATCCTTCCTTGGATAAGCATCGTTATCGGTAAAAGCTAAAATTGCCCCGCTGGCATACTCCAGTGCCATATCTCTTTTCTCCGATGGTCCAATAGGTCCGGTAGGGATCACTTCTACCTCTGAAAAATCGACGTCTTGCTCTGAATCAGGCAGCAGTAGAATCTCAAAATCTGGATAATCCAAAGATAGGCAGTACTCAATAGTTTCTCTAGCGTAACTATCTACCTCCCGGCAAGGGATTACTATGGATACTTTAGGATTCACCAATATATCTCTTCATAATCTCACATGTTTACCTGAGTCAAATCTAAGGTTTCATTACTCTGACAGATGGTCGAAATACGGACGAAGATGATATCAACGTTGCTTGGCGTTTCTTTTACATCTAAGGTAGCTCATATATTCCTGCCGACTATGTTGCGTAGTATAATTCGAGCCCTTCCCCATAGAATGGTAGCTTAGCTTGATTTATCATCTTTACGTTTTGTTCAGCTATACCAACCAGGGCAACCTCATATTTCATCTCCTATCATAGTAGTGTAAAATCTTCATCCTATAAAATATGGCCATAGTATCCAAGAAGATATGCCAAATAGCTCTTAAATTAAGTCTTGAGGTATGGTGATAATTCAATACCACAGGCATCTCCGTAATATGATAGCCTAATTTTCTAGCATTGACTAGTAGTTCTACGTCAAAGGCGAATTTCCTGACCAATAACTTCGGGAATATCTGATCCAGAATATTCTTACGGAACAGCTTTATCCCAACCTGTGTATCTGTGATATTCAGGTTAAACATGAGCGTTATGAATAAGCTATAACTCTGGCTCAAGAATCTTCTTAATAGCGGGTACTTCACTTCAGATAAGGGGTGTCTTTTTGAGCCAATGACGATATCGATATTGTTCCTCATCATGCGGTCCAGAAATAGAGGTATCTGAGACGGGGGCAGATCTGAATCAGCATCCAGAAACAGCACTAGGTTTCCCTGAGCGAATTTGAAACCATGCTTGAGCGCATAACCCTTACCTTTATTCTCTTTATAGCCGCAAACTTTGACGCTTATGTGCTCTTTGGCGGTAGACGTAATTTTGTCGTAAGTGCCATCATTGCTGCCGTCATCGACTACAATCACCTCGTATTCGGCGCCATATTTTCCCAACGTATTCACCGTGTCCTCAATGGCGCTGTTTATATTTTGCACCTTATTGTATGCGGGCATTATGACTGATATCATTACGCATCCTTAAGTAAAAGAAAAGCATTAACATGAGGCATATCGCACTAGATAATAACATTATACTG
>CAJWSH010000064.1 GCA_913046255.1 uncultured Dehalococcoidales bacterium | reverse complement strand
CAGTGTATCGGTGCCACTCCTCTTGATGACTATCGTAAGTATGTTGAACGGGATGCCGCACTTGAACGCCGTTTCCAGCCGGTGCTGGTAGAGGAACCTTCGGTTGAGGATACTTTGGATATTCTGCGCGGTATTAAAGAACGCTACGAGGAACATCACAAACTGGTAATAAGCGACGAGGCACTAAATGCGGCAACAACACTGGCTTCAAGATATATACCCGATCGTTTTTTGCCGGATAAAGCTATTGATCTTATTGACGAAGCGGCATCAAGAGTAAGGATTAGACGCCGCACCAAGCCCGTGTCTCTGAAGGAACTCAAGCAGGTTGGAGAGGGTTATTCTCGAGAAAAAGAGGCTGCTCTGGCAACGCAGCAGTATGATTATGCCGCTGAGCTCAGACAGCGGGAGCTCCAGGTTGAAGAAAAAATAAAGAAGATAGAAGAGGAGTGGCAGGTTGAACAGGAGCAGAAGAAAGTGGTAGTAACTGTTGAAGACATCGCTGAGGTGGTGGCCATGTGGGTTGGTATTCCAGCTGTCCAGTTGACCGGGGATGAGACCAAACGTCTGCTTCACATGGAGGAGGAGTTGCACAAGCGGATTATTGGTCAGAATGAAGCTATCGGTATTATTGCTAAAGCGGTAAGACGGGCCCGGGCTGGCATTAAAGATCCGAGGCACCCCATAGGTAACTTCATCTTTCTCGGCCCCACCGGTGTTGGCAAGACAGAACTGGCCAGGATGTTAGCTAAGTTCATGTTTGGTAGTGAGGATGCCTTGGTCAGGCTTGATATGTCCGAGTTTATGGAGAAATTCGCTGTTTCGCGACTAGTTGGGGCACCGCCGGGATATGTCGGCTTTGAGGAAGGCGGACAATTAACTGAGGCGATAAGACGCAAGTCATATAGCTTAATTCTCTTGGATGAGATTGAAAAGGCTCACCCAGATGTGTTTAATATACTGCTCCAGATATTTGATGATGGCCATCTGACCGATGCCAAAGGCCGCCGGGTTGACTTCCGCAACAGCATTATCATTATGACCAGCAATATTGGTGCTGAGCTCATCCAGAAAGGAGCTGCCATCGGTTTTGCTTCCCGCAGAGATGTAGCCAAAACTCAGCAACAGTCTTATGAACGAATGAAAGAGAGATTACTCGGTGAGTTAAAAAAGGCCTTCCGTCCGGAGTTCTTAAATCGTCTTGATGATATTGTTGTCTTTCACGCTCTGACTAAAGAACAAATTCGGCAGATTGTTGATTTGATGCTGGTTTCGGTAAGCAAGCAGCTTGAGGAAAAAGAGATAAAGCTTCGGGTAACTGATGCTGCTAAGAGCTTCCTAGGCGAGAAGGGTTATGATGAGGTCTTCGGTGCTCGACCACTGCGGCGGGTGATTCAGGATATGGTTGAAGATAAGCTTTCGGAAGGCTTGCTCCGTTGCGGATTTAAGGTTTTTGAGAGGGTTTTTGTATTTGAGGCTGAAATCATTGAAATTACCCCAGCTATCATTGATGCTATAAAGGAAATTGAGGGTGTTCTTGGTGTAGAGAAGTCTAGAGATTTGCTGACAGTTTATTGCTCGGAGAATTTGCAATCTCAAATAGACCAGGTAACCAAGGACAACGATGGTGTTTTGGGGTATATAAAAGTACAGGGCTATATTTCATCGGTTGTAGTTGATGTGGAAGAGGAGGAGATTGTGTTGAGCTCAGAAGATGGGATTGTGCCGCATCCAGTGGCTGGAGCCTTGGCAAGAGATGATAGGTAACTAGGTCATGGTGGTGGCCAATAAACTAACTGACTTATGTTGATTAGGGGTGGCAGAAGCCGAAAATAAGCTCTAGGCCGCCCTTTTAATTTATCCACCGTTTTAGTTAATTCATTCCTCTTGAGTCGGGAGTAATGTAAAGAGCTGTTTATTAAGTGATAGGGTTAATAGATAAAATATCTAAAGTGGTGAGAATAATAAATAATCTTTATTAAGATGGGAGTTTTATTAATATGGCAGTAGATTGGGCACAGGCGTGGCAGATTGGTGGTGTTGGCTTCGGTCTTGTTTTTGCTGTCTTGGTTATTCTAGCTCTTACTATGTGGCTGACCGGGCTTTTACTTGGGAAACTATGTACAAATGATAGTGATAGCAGTGGCAAAAACAAGGAAGACTAGAAATTGGTACTTAAAGAAAGGTAGGTAAAAAGCACCAACTGATTACCTGAGGAAGTTAGATGCTGGACTTATTCCAAACTGGTTTTGCCGGTCTTACCTGGGGCTCCGTGATGATGCTTATTATTGGCGGAGGGCTCATTTACTTGGGCATTGCCCGGAAGATGGAGCCTTTGCTCTTGGTGCCTATTGGCTTTGCCATTATCCTGGTTAACCTGCCCTTTGGTGACCTGATGCAGATGGTTGATGGTGAGCCGGTTGGCTTTCTGGCCAGGGTATTTGAGTCCGGTATTACCACTGAGTTAATCCCCATCTTCATCTTCCTTGGCCTGGGAGCCATGACTGACTTCGGCCCCATAATCGCCAATCCTAAAACGCTGCTTTTGGGCGCTGGGGCACAGTTTGGTGTTTACTTTGCCTTCTTTGCCGCTCTCTTCTTGGGCTTTGATATCAATGAGGCGGCCGCTATCGGCATCATTGGCGGCGCCGATGGACCGACCTCTATCTTTTTGTCCAATAAGTTGGCCCCTCATCTCCTCGGCTCTATTGCCGTAGCTGCTTATACCTATATGGCGCTGGTGCCTATTATTCAGCCGCCGATAATAAAGCTTTTTACCACCAAGAAGGAGCGAGAAATCTACATGAAGCCCCAGCTAAGAGCAGTGTTGCCGGCAGAAAAGATTCTTTTTCCGATAGTCGGGGCAACTATTATCATTCTGCTGGTGCCCAAGTCAGCTCCCCTCATCGGCATGTTTATGTTGGGCAATCTGCTTAAAGAGAGTGGTGTTACCGATAGGCTGGCGGTAACATCCTCCGGTGCCTTTATTGATGTGCTGACCATTCTTCTCGGCCTAGCGGTGGGCGGTTTTATGAGTGCCGATAACTTTTTGCGTGCCGACAGCCTGTTGGTATTTGGTCTGGGGATTGTTGCCTTTGCCGTGGCCACTGCCGCCGGTGTTCTTATGGGTCGACTGATGAATGTCTTTCTCAAGGAGAAGATTAACCCGATGATAGGTGCCGCCGGTGTTTCAGCAGTGCCGATGGCGGCCCGAGTGGTACAAAAGATGGGGCAACAGGCTAACCCGAGAAACTTTCTCTTGATGCAAGCCATGGGCCCCAATATTGCTGGGGTTATCGGCACCGCAACTGTTGCCGGTATCTTCCTAGGACTTTTGGGCTAAATTGGCTATTTTGTTTTAGTTCGAACCTTCTTCTAAAATGACAGTTTCTATCAATCTTTCATCTGAGATATAAGCCACCGATTTCTGAGATGAAGCAATTATTGACTATTCCGGTAATTCTGACTTAAGATGCAATATAACTATTGGGAGTAAGGCAATGTTCAAGAGAAAAAAAGTTGAAGGAGATAGAGCCATGACAAGGACTAATCCGGCAAAGAATCCTACCAGCAAGTGGATTTCCTATCGTCCGGAAGTCAGTGTCGTAGATTGTACAATTCGCGATGGCGGATTAATGAATAATCACCTTTTCAATGATAAAATCGTTAAGGCGGTTTACTCAGCATGCGTTGATGCCGGAATTGATTATATGGAAATCGGATACATAAACTCTAAACGAATCTTTTCCCCAGATAAGCATGGTGCATGGAAGTTCTGTGTGGAAGATGATATCCGACGCATTGTTGGTGAAAACGATACGCCACTCAAACTCTCGGTTATGGCGGATGCCGAAAAGAGCGATTACCATGAGGATATCTTGCCCTGCGACCAGAGTGTGTTGGATATGATTCGGGTTGCAGCCTACATTCATCAGATACCGTTAGCTTTAGATATGATCAAGGATGCTCACGACAAAGGATATGAAACCACCATCAACTTGATGGCTGTTTCAACAGTCAATGAGCGAGAGTTGGATGAGGCACTAGAGCTCCTAGCGAATTCGGAAGTGGGCACCATCTATATTGTGGACAGTTTTGGAGCCCTCTACAGCGAACAAACCCATTTCCTTTTAGAGAAATATCTTGGGTATGCCCGACCTTGTGGAAAACGAGTTGGAATGCATGCACACAACAACCAACAGTTAGCCTTTGCCAATACTGTTGAGGCGATTATAAAGGGAGCGGATATGCTGGATGCAAGTATGGCAGGGTTTGGTCGTGGTGCCGGCAATTGTCCAATTGAATTATTGGTCGGCTTTCTCCATAATCCGAAGTTTCACCTCAGGCCTATCCTTCAATGCACGCAGCGCTACATCGAGCCATTACGAGAGGAGCTTATGTGGGGATTCGATACTCCTTATATGATTACGGGGTTTTTGAACCAACATCCGCGTGCTGCTATCAACTTCAATACCAGCAAACATAGAGGCGACGTAGTTAAATTTTTCGATTTGATTAACGAAGAAGACTAACGGGTAAATCGTTATCAGCCAGGAATCAGTAAAACTTCAAACACCATGCTGCTTCACCCCTTGTCGCTCTTGCTTAACTTCCCAAAATCAGCTAAAGTCAACCTATGAATAAGTCCCGGGTGGTCTTTGTCTGCAAGCTATGCACTAAGGAGAGCCCTAAGTGGCTGGGACGCTGCCCTAATTGCCAAGAGTGGAACAGCTTCGTGGAGAAAATAATAGCTCCTGCGACTACCGTAAGAACTGTTTCTACGATCAACCCACCTCAAGAGCTATCTCAGGTTACCGTTGGGGCAGAAGACCGTGTACTATTTCCACTAGTTGAGTTTAATCGGGTGTTGGGTGGTGGCTTAGTGGCTGGCTCCTTGGTGCTCATCGCCGGTGAACCCGGAATCGGCAAATCAACTCTGCTGCTAGAGCTTTCCGCCTGGATGGCTCAGACTTGGGGTAGTGTGGTCTATGTTTCCGGTGAGGAAAATGTTCAGCAGATAAAGCTCCGCTCAGAGCGTCTTGGGCTAAGTGGGGAGAAACTTTATCTGCTGGCTGAGACAGAGTTAGATGTTATCTTAAGCCAGATTGAGAAGTTAACCCCTCGGATGGTAGTTATTGACTCAATTCAGGCCATTTACCTTCCAGAGTTGGAAACTGCGCCGGGCAGTATCACTCAAGTGCGAGAGTGTACTCTTAAGCTGATGCAGTGGGCAAAAAGCAGTGCCATACCCGTTTTTATTACCGGTCATGTAACCAAGGACGGGGCTATTGCTGGTCCCCGGGTCTTAGAACACATCGTTGATGTGGTTCTTTATCTTGAGGGCGAGTCATTTAGCAGCTACCGGTTGTTACGCTCGACAAAAAATCGCTTTGGTTCTACCAATGAAGTTGCCATTTTTGAAATGAAGGCGGCCGGCTTGCTTGAGGTGGTTAACCCATCACAGGTATTTTTGGCGCAGCGACAGAGCAGAGCCATTGGCTCAGCGGTGGTGCCTACTCTTGAGGGCAGCCGTCCTCTTCTCGTAGAAATTCAGGCTCTTACTAATCTCACCAGCTTTGGCTTACCACGGCGTACCGCCAACGGGGTTGATTTTGGCAGGCTGTTGATGATTACTGCTGTGCTCAGCCGGCGCCTTGGCTTAAAACTGGGAAATCAGGATGTTATAGTTAGTGCTACTGGCGGGCTCAAGGTTGGCGAGCCGGCGGCAGATTTAGCAATTTCTCTGGCAATTTGCTCCAGTTTTCGTGATATGGGCATTGATCCGGAACTGGTGGCAGTAGGTGAAGTTGGTTTAAGTGGAGAGCTAAGGGCCGTCTCTCAGCTTGAGCGGCGGCTTAGTGAAGCCGTCCAGCTGGGTTTTAAGCGGGCTTTGGTGCCCAAGATAGGCGCCAGAATGTCAACCCCGAAAGGCATTGAACTTATCCCGGCCAGCATGCTCAGTGAAGCAATAAGAGTGGGGCTGGTAAAGAAGAATTCAAGAGAGGTGTAGGCTCTCTTGAATTTTCTCCCCCTCTCTTTTA
>CAJWSH010000063.1 GCA_913046255.1 uncultured Dehalococcoidales bacterium | reverse complement strand
AAGCCATCACCACCGGTACCGCAGGTATCCACTACTGGCTTGTTGGTTATTACGGGAGTAGCCTTAGCCCTCATTGTTCTTGCCATACCTATGATTTCATCAACCGTTTCTCCCTTTAGCCTGAGGGCAGTAACAAAAGCGCCGAACTGGGCTGATGTCGCCTCACCCCGCATTATCTCTTCCATGACCGATGCCGCCTGTTCTTCAGTTAGCGACTCCCCGGATACAAGAGTTTTAATGGCTTCTTTAATCATAGCTTGTCTTGTCTCCTACTAGAAAATTCTTAAGCATATCTTTTCCAGCTTTGGTCATAAACGATTCGGGGTGGAACTGGACACCTTCCACTGGATACTGACGATGTCTGAGGGCCATAATGGTGCCGTCATCCGTCCAGGCGGTTACTTCAAGGCAGTCGGGCAACCTGTTACGCTCTACTACCAATGAGTGGTAGCGGATAGCAGAGAAGGGACTGGGCAGCCCGGAGAACATTCCCTGGCCAGTATGATGTATCAGAGAAGACTTGCCATGCATAATCTCTTTAGCTCGCACAATTTTACCGCCGTAACTATAGCCGATACACTGGTGTCCCAAACAGACTCCGAGTATCGGCAAGCGCGAGCCAAAATGACGGATGATATCATTAGAGATACCAGCCTTAAGTGGTGTGCCCGGACCGGGTGAGATAATTATCCGTTGAGGCTTCATCTGTTTAATCTGCTTGAGGCTGGTTTTATCATTTCGCACTACTACCACCTCTTTGCCCAGTTCACTCAAGTACTGAAACAGATTATAGGTAAAACTATCATAGTTATCAATCAGTAACAGCATAATCACCCTCTACTATCTGGCCCTGACTCTCAGCCTGACTGATAGCTTTAAGTAGTGCCCGTGCTTTGTTCATAGTCTCTTCATACTCACGCTCAGGGACGCTGTCGTAGACAATGCCACCTCCTGCCTGTGTATAGGCAATGCCCTTGGTCATCACCATAGTTCTAATAGCTATCGCCATATCCATGTTGCCTGAAAACGAGAAGTAGCCGACCGCTCCTGCATAAGGCCCTCTTTTCTCAGGCTCAAGCTCAGCGATTATTTCCATAGCCCGGATTTTAGGCGCCCCAGATACCGTACCGGCTGGAAAGCAAGCTCGCAGGGCATCAAAGGCAGTCATATCGTGCCGCAACTTACCCTTGACATGAGTAACCAAGTGCATGACATGGGAGTAACGCTCGACCTCCATTAGTTCGCTAATGACAACTGTGCCCGGCTGGCTGACACGCCCGATATCGTTACGGCCCAAATCCACCAGCATAATGTGCTCAGCTCGTTCCTTCTCGTCACTTTTGAGTTCTTGCTCCAATCTTAAATCCTCAGTTGGGCTCTTCCCTCTTGGCCGAGTACCCGCTAAGGGTCGAGTCGTTACTGTATCGTCCTCTACCATTACCAGAATCTCAGGAGAAGCTCCTATAATATTAAAGCCTATAAAATCAAAAAAGAACATGTACGGGGAGGGGTTGATGGTGCGCAGCGCTCTGTAGATATCAAAAGGGGCTGCTTTAGTCGGTTGAGATAGGCGCTGGGATGGCACCACCTGGATAACTTCACCGGCAGTAATGTACTGTTTAATTTTCACCACAGCAGCTTCGTACTCCTCCCTGGTGAAGTTTGAGGAAAGCTGATAGCTATCCATAGGATAGGTGGCTACCTTTGTCTGCTGACCTAATGGGAGTGGTCGGCGCAGCCTAATCGTTAGGTTGTCAATCCGCTCCATCGCCTTTTGATAGGCTGCCTCTATATCTCCGTCAAGGTGGACGTAGCTCAAGATATTGATCTTATGAGTGACATGATCAAAAATGAGCATGCTGTCCACGAACATAAACAATGATTCCGGCAGGTCCAGTGGGTCACGCTCCGGGGACGGTAACTCCTCAAAACGAGTTACCGCCTCATAAGCCAGATAACCGACAGCACCACCACAGAAACGCGGAAGACCGCTAACGGGTATTACCTTATACTTATTCAGCTCCTCAGCAACACGAGGCAACGGATCGATTTTATCCCCTTTCCTAGTGACTAGTACCTTGTACGGCTCAGTGCCGATGAAGCTATAACGGGCCAGTTGCTCACCACCATCAACGCTCTCTAAGAGAAAAGAGTAGCCACCCTGGCTCACCTTCAAGAAGGCGGACACCGGTGTTTCAAGATCAGCAACAAGCTCGCAATAAATGGGTATCAGATTGCCATCTTTGGAACGTTTTTTAACCTCTTCTAATGTGGGGTAATACATATAGCTCCCGTCTGGTAATAAAAAACCCCTCACCCATTAGGGGCGAGAGGCTACTCCTTCGCGGTACCACCCTATTTGGTTGTCATTTTTGGACAACCATCTCACTCAGATACAACTTCATTAATTTGAAGCAATACCCTAGGCTCTAGTAACGATGCCCTTTCCGTCAAAGCCTACTTGAGGAACCTTTCCCCCTTTCGGTTTGCAGCTCCCGAGTCCATTCAATCCCCGCGCCAACACCGGTTCTCACCTTTCCCGGCTCTCTTTAGCCTCGCTGGAAACCTACTAATCTCGTTCTCAGCCTTTAGCTTATTCTGTTTCAAAAGTAATCCTATCGCACTATTGGTCCTTTGTCAAGGTTAGGGTTTTTTGATTCTTAAAAGCGGACTCAAAGGCTTTGGCTACTGCCTCAAGAGTAGTCTTAATATCTTCATTAGTATGCACCAAGGAGACAAAAGCCGCTTCAAACTGCGACGGTGGCCAGTATACTCCACATGACAGCATATGCTCAAAGAAGTGGCTATATAGCTTCGTATCGACACGCTGGGCTAGGTCATAGTTAATTACCTGTTCGCCACTAAAAAAAGCAGTAAGAACTGAGCCCACTCTTTGTACCCTGATATCTATCTCGGCTCTAGTTGCCATACCGACAATGCCCTGCTCCAGAAGAGATGCTTTTTCTTCTAGCTGATTATACACATCGGGTTGGCTCAGGATTTTAAGGGTCTCGATGCCGGCAGCCATGGCTAGAGGGTTACCCGACAGTGTGCCGGCTTGATAGACGTAACCCAGAGGAGCAACCATCTGCATAATATCTTTTCTGCCGCCATAGGCACCTATCGGCAGTCCACCGCCGATAATCTTCCCCAGGCAGGTTAAATCCGGGGTTATTCCATAGAGTGTTTGAGCTCCACCATAAGAGACACGAAAACCAGTAATTACCTCATCAAAGATGAGTAATGCCCCGAACTTCTTAGTCAACTGGCGAAGATATTTAAGAAAGCCTGGCTGTGGCGGCACAACACCCATGTTAGCCGCCACCGGCTCAACAATTACAGCGGCAATCTCATTAGGGTAGTGTCTAAAAAGCTGCTCCACAGCTTTGGCATTATTATAAGGGGTTACCAGTGTATTTAAAATATAGCTTGATGGTATGCCGGCAGAGTCAGATATTCCCAAGGTAGCAATCCCCGAGCCAGCTCTGACCAGCAGTCCATCTGAGTGACCGTGATAGCCGCCGGCAAACTTTACCACCTTGTCTCTAGCAGTGAATGCTCGAGCCAGACGAACAGCGCTCATAGCGGCTTCGGTGCCTGAGCTTACAAAGCGAAGCATTTCAATAGTGGGCATTGCCTCACCGATAGTCTTGGCCAGTGTTGTCTCCAACTCAGTAGGAGTACCAAAGCTTGTACCACGTTCTATCCCCTTTTTGAGGGAAGCTACTATCTTTGGATGGCAGTGACCAAGGATGAGAGGCCCCCAGGAGCAGACATAGTCTATGAACCGGTTACCGTCTTCATCATAAATTTTGGAGCCGACTCCATTTCTCATGAAAAGAGGGCTTCCACCAACCGCCCCAAATGCGCGTACCGGGCTACTAACCCCCCCGGGTAAGTAACGCTGAGCCTCAGTAAAGAGTTTCTCGGAGTTCTCTCGGTTTATCATGCTTAAACCATCATCTCGGCAGCAGCCAGCGGGCAGCTTCTTTAGCATGATAAGTGATAATAATATCTGCCCCGGCTCGTTTTATAGCCGTAAGAATCTCCAGAATGGCCTGTCTCTCATCCAGCCAGCCGTGTTTGGCAGCTGCTTTCACCATAGCATATTCACCACTCACATTGTAGGCTACCAACGGACAATTGAAATTATCACGCACTGTGCGTATCACATCCAGATAAGCCAGAGTTGGCTTGACCATGATCATATCGGCTCCCTCAGCAATATTCTGCTTAACTGCCCTTAAAGCCTCCCTCCAATTGGCTGGATTCATCTGATAAGAGCGACGGTCGCCGAACCGTGGTGTAGACTCAACTGCATTACGGAAAGGATCAAAAAAGACCGAGGCGTATTTTGCTGCATAGCTGAGTATGAGGGTATTATGAAATCCAGCCTCCTCCAATATCTCCCGAACCACCTTTACTCTGCCATCCATCATGTCCGAGGGGGCTACTATATCAGCTCCAGCTTCGGCATGAGACAATGCTGTTTTAGCCAAAAGGAGCAGAGTTTGGTCGTTGTCAATCTCATCGCCCACTACTATGCCACAGTGTCCATGGCTGGTGTATTCGCAGAGACAGACATCGGTTATTATTATTAGTTCCGGTACCGCTTTCTTGATGGCTCGTACTGCCTGTTGAACAATCCCATTCGGGTGATAAGCTCGAGAGCCGACCTCGTCCTTATATTCTGGTATCCCAAAAAGGAGCACTGCTGGAATACCAAGCTTGGCTATCTCCTTGACCTCTTGAGGTAAGAGATCTACCGAGTAGCGAAAAATACCTGACATGGAAGCTATCTCCTGTCGCAACCCACGACCTTCTACCACAAAGAGGGGATAAATCAAATCGCCGACCTCGAGACTGGTTTCGCAAATCAATGCCCGAAGTGCTTCAGTCCGTCGCAAGCGACGCAAGCGTAGTTTAGGAAAATCAGTCATCTAATCTCCTTTCCGGTTTCCTTGAAAGTAGAGTTTTATAGACTCTACCAGTCCGGGGATAGTATGTTCTAAGGCAACTATTCCAACCTTTAGCCCCGCTTTAGCTGCCGTAGCCGCTGTTATCGGACCAATACAAGCAACCGTTGTCTTGTTCAGTAGCTCTTTCTTTCCATTTAGCAGAGATAGCAAATTGGTTACCGCGGAAGAACTTGTAAAGGTGATGATATCAATTTCGCCAGCCAGAAGCAACTGTTTTCCTTGAGAAATAGCTTTGGTAGTGGAAACAATTCTATATGCAGCTACTTCATACACTTCGGCCCCGAGCCGAGTAATTCCATCAGCTAACTCCCTGGTGGCTATATCGGCTCGAGGAAGCAAGAAGCGACTGCCAGTGATATCCTGGTTCTTTAGCTCAGCTAAAAAACCTTGGTTGGTATAAATTCGAGGAAGAAAGTCAGTGCGTAGTCCTCTTGCCTCTAAAGCTCCAGCAGTGGCCGGGCCGATAGCACCGATATAAATATCCTTAAGCCACCGGGTATCACGGTTAAGAGCATACAGGCGCTCAAAAAAGGGCTCCACACCATTAACGCTGACAAAAACGAGCCACTGGTAGCTCTCCAGACTTAAGATGGCCTGATCAAGCTCCTCTGTAGATGGCATGTCTATTACTTCAATAGCCGGCATCACAATGGGTTGGGCACCGTGCTCTAAAAGAAGTCGGTTGAACGAACTGGCTTGAGTACGCGCACTAGTAACCAATATTTTTTTGCCGAAAAGCGTCTGGTTATCAAACCAACGAAGCCCATCTCGCAACCTTACCACATCTCCGACCACTATCACTGCTGGCGGGCTGAAGTTTTTATTTTCTGTTTTGGTTATAATATCAGCTAAGGTTCCGACTATAGTTTCCTGACAAGGCCCGGTGCCATCTTTTATAAGAGCTATAGGGGTTGACGATGCTCTGCCATTCTTTAGCAGTTGGCTCACTATTTTTGGCAGATTGCCAACACCCATAAGAAAAACTAGAGTATCCACACCGGTAGCCAATTTTTCCCAGACAATCCTTGGGCTGTCCTTGGTTGGATCTTCGTGCCCGGTGATAATCATAAATGATGATGACAGACGGCGATGTGTCACCGGAATACCGGCATAGGCAGGAACAGCTATCGCCGATGATATTCCAGGCACTACCTCAAACGGAATGTGAGCTTGCGCCAGAGCCTCCGCCTCTTCTCCCCCTCGTCCTAGTACAAAAGG
>CAJWSH010000062.1 GCA_913046255.1 uncultured Dehalococcoidales bacterium | reverse complement strand
GTTTTCTCAAGCCTAGTTTATAGGCAAGCCGGGGCATCAGGAAAACAGTTGGAATGCCTATCCAGAGGACTATTGAGGCAAGAAATCCAGCAAGCTCTGCCGTCGCTCCCTTCAGCATAATCAATGCTGGAGCCCAACCTGTCCAAGCTGCGAAAAAGAACTCATTTAACAGGAAGAAGCTAGCTATCAGCCAGAGGTTCTTGTTTCTCAACACTTTGAGGGACAGAGTCTTACCACTGCTTATCAGCTCATCGTGAAGGTTATTGCGGGGTGGCTCCCTAACCAGTGCCCACCAAAAGATGGCAGCGATGATAGCGGGGATACTCCAGAAGAAAAAGACGCCTTGGAAAGTGCCAGTTATGGGGAAGATTGAAGACATGGTGATAGTCAGGCTAAGAGCAATGCCAGTTGATATTCCTGTAACGAATATCCCCATAGTCATACCAGCTTTGTCGCGTGGAGTCCAGGCACTTACCAGCTTGGGTAGATTGGGGAATATCCAACCGATACCAAAGCCATAAATGAAGGTAAATACCAGGAGGCTGGGGTAACTGGTAGCGGTACTTCTCAATATTGTCCCTACTACTACCATGATAATTCCAATACCGGCGGCTTTTCTGACGCCTATCCTATCGGCGATAAGGCCGGCAGGAATAGCGACGATGGCTATCATTATCCAGGTGACACTAAAGAGCAGGCTGGTTTGGGCATGCGTTAGGAGAAGTTCTTCCTTGATGATATGTTCCATGGGGGGAATACAGAATGTCGGAACCCACATAGCAAAGCTCATCAGCCAGGCACTACCTAACATGGTCCAAGGCATTTTGGAACTTTTTTCTGGTTGCATATAATGATTCTCAAACAGATAGGTAACTAGATAGAGTATATTGTTCTTGTATTCCAAGAAAGTTAGAGGACACTATAGCATAAATAGATATTGATTCCTAGAAAGCCATATTTTATATTACGTATTTCTTAGGCTATCTTACAGTTTTTAGGGGTGCTGGCTGATAAATGTGCTTGGGTGTTACCTGTGATTGTCTTCATCTTTGTACTTGGGATACAATTCAAGTATGACGAAGATGGTCGATTCTAGCGACTGAAGACAGTCTTCAGTGCGTTGCAGACTGGACAGGTAGGACAAAGCTTGATATCGTTTCGAGCGAGCATTGAATAGAATGTATCCACCGTTTCTTGAGCTATGTTTTTGAAAGTTACCTGACGCCGGCTTTCCTTGAACTCTATTTCAACACCATTCTCGCACTTTACCGTCATTTACTTGTCCTCCAGCGGTATAATCAGAATAAAAGGGGGTAAAACCACCATGTCTAAGCTAATGAATATGCATGTAGCCTGCCCAGGTTGTGGCAAAGAGTAAGCTGCTGTGCGACCAAGTTGAGGGGATGGATTGATTTATAAGTGGAAGCGATTCTAGGGTTGACAGCGGGCATCCAAGGGTTTAACATATCCGAACTAGTTGATATGGGAAATCTTGGTAATTATAAGTCAATTCGCTAGGCTGCAGTGGGTATGATAGTCCATCAATTTGATAATGGGCTCAAAATATGTGAGTTAATTAAGAAGTGGGAGGCATAAGACTACCAGACCTTATTCCAGCAGATAGACGAAGCTATGGTTCTTATAATTTAAAATCGGGTTATTTACATTTAGGGTTACCGTTCATATGATTTAAATCGCGGTATTGGCAAATAACTAAAAAGGGACTATTTTTCAGTATAAAAGCTGGTCTCGGAGGTAGCATTATGAATTAGGCATCGTAGTGTTAACGGGGGATAAATTGATATCAAAACTAATAACTATAAGGAGGGGAAACTAAATGCTGCAGCAAGATTATTTTAATATAGCAGCGATACAGCCAGAAGTCCACTACTGTGAAGACAGGCAGGAAATTGTCGAAAAAAACCTGAGGCGGCAACTGGAACTGCTAGACTGGGTGGTGCCATATTGTAGCACACTGATTGCAGCTCCATGCCGGTTGGTAGTATTTCCTGAATTCAGCCTTCATGGGCTACCTATGGAGGCTGATGGTAGGTGGAATGGGGTGGCAATCGATATGCCGGGGGAAGAAACTGAATTACTTGGCGAAAAAGCCAAAGAGCTTAATGTTTATATTGCTTCTCATGCATGGACAGTATATCCAGACTTCCCGAACAGACCCTTCAGCGTAGCGTTTCTGGTTGCACCGGATGGAAAAATTATCCTCAGACATCATAAGCTTGTCACTACCAAGATCTGCGAATCTGGTTCCACTGCTCCTAGTGACGCATATGATTGGTTTGTTAAAAAGTTCGGAGACGGTCTTGACGCCTTCTTTCCCGTAGTTAAAACTGAACTGGGAAAATTAGGTTTTCAAATTTGCGGCGAAGGGCAATACGCCGAGATATCAAGAGGGCTGATGATGAACGGCGCCGAGATTATACTTCGACCAAACGCCTGGCTAGAGCCTTTTTTTCGCGAGCCACAAGACCTAATGGCACTACTTAGCAGATTCAATGCCTTCACCAATATGTGTTACTTGGTTGAGTCCAACCTTTCGTACTATTATGCCCCTGGGTTCCCCAAGGGAGCAATGGCAGGACACTCACAGGTAATCGATTATACGGGTAGAATCCTGTCAAGGACTTCCCAGACAGGCGAGGCATTTGTTGCCGCTGAGATTAATATGCAGTCTCTCCGACGCTACCGAGAAGATTCCGGTTTCTTGTCTCGCATGTCATATATGCCAACACAGATTTTCCGGAAGGTGTACGAGACAGAAATGTGGCCTCTAAATACCTTGATGAAAAAGGAAACGTCCAACACTATGGCAGAATGGGACCAGATCCGCCGCCGTGAGGTCATCGAAAAAAGAAGGGACATCTATACTCCGTCCAAGAAGACATAGGGGGCATCCTGTGTAATTGGTGCGCGCAAAGGTCACGGAGGTCTGGCGAAGAAAAGCTGGCACGGGAAACTGTGGTAGCCGATGAATTAACTAGATTAACAAAGAGGGGGTGATGTCAATTGAGGTGATGTTGTGTGAGGGTAAGACACTGGGAACCCATTTATCCGAATCTAAAAAAAAGAGGTGAATTAATGAAAAGCAAAATGTTGTTAGTTTTGGTAGTATTGACGCTGGTAGCATCGACTGCTGTATTTGGTGCTTGTGCAGCACCAGTAGAAGAGGGGCCAATAAAGGTTGGCGGCCTTTATAGTAAGACCGGATTTTTTGCTACTGGTGGAGAAGAAGCTTACCGTTCCACTGTGCTTGCCTTCGAGCAAGTTGGCTATGAGGTTGCCGGCAGAGCAATAGACTTTACTGCGGAGGATATCGCGTCGGACCCAACTGTGGCTATGGATAAGGCGAGGAAACTGATTGAGACGGATAAGGTATCCATGATTATCGGGCTGACGCTCACTGCTGGCTTTGATGCAATTGGGCCTTATATTACCAAAATGAATATACCTGTACTAGCCACTTCCGGTCTAACGGAAAGGCAGGCGCTGGCCGGTTGGCCGGTATGGGCGCATAGCGGGAGTGTGGGGCAGAGCACCTTTACCACGGGACTTTATGCTTATGATGTATTAGGCTACAGGAAAGTCTCAATCTTAGCTCATGACGCGGAATTTGCTCGCGGATATATGGGTGGCTTTGTTGACGGGTTTGAATCTCGTGGGGGGGAAGTTATTCAGGAACAGTATGCTCCTTTGGATACACTTGACTTTAGCCCATATATTATCAAGATAGAAGATGCTGATGCCTTTGTATACTATGTGATTGGTATGGGTGTTATACCGGGCGCTTCGCAAATACGAGAACTTGGGCTCTGGGATAGGATGCCTGTCATCATGCCGACAGACGGTGAATTATTTGACAAGCCTTTCTTGGATGCAGCAGGTGATGCCGCACTAGGTATTGTAACTCAGGTTGCCTGGTCTCCCTATTGGGATACCCCGGGAAACCCAGAGTATATCGCAGCCTACACCGAAAGGTGGGGGGTCGAACCTGGCGTTTATGCTGCGAAGGGTTACACCAGCGCCCAGATATTTCTCAACGCGATAGAGAGAACAGGTGGTGATGTCTCTGTTGAGGCACTATCCAAGGCCTTTGATGAAACCGACATGGACACAATTCGGGGTCATATAACCTTTGCCACCAACCGCCTAGGAGCTGGTGAGAATTGGATTATGAAGAATGTTGGGACTCCAGGGGAGAATATACTTGAAGAGGTTGCGAGGTATTGGGCTGAGGCTGTCATAGTTGGTGACCACATTGAAATAGAGTACGATAGGATAAAGTAAATCTCTGTGTGGGGGGCTTGTTAGCAAGCCCCCCACAGGCTGTAACACCTGGTAGGGTGAAGGCACAGGAAAATAGTATTTTTAATTATGGAACTGTTAACTGTCAGTTTGTTATTAGGAATTTCACTCGGTAGCGTATTTTTCCTTGCCGCCGTTGGGCTATCAGTAATTATGGGGCTTATGGGGATTATTAATCTGGCCCATGGGTCGTTATTTATGCTGGGGGCATATTTCGGTATATTTGTAGCCAAATCAACCGGCAATTTCATATTCGGTATTTTAGCTGGTACTGTTGCTGCCGGGATAGCCGGTTTAGTGATAGAGCGGGGATTCTTACGCGGGCTTTACAAGAGATTTCTTGACCAAATACTAATAACCTTTGGTTTCGTTTATATTATTGCTAATCTACATCTGTGGATTTATGGCCCCTTTCCTAAATCCACTTTTTTGCCCGAGTTTTTGGCTGGTTCCCTTTCTATTGGTGAGGTAACCTTCCCTATTCACCGTCTTGCGGTTATCGCTGTGGGGATGGTGATAGGTCTCGGTTTATGGTGGTTGCAAACGAGGACGAAGGCCGGTGCCATTGTGCGGGCAGGAATGGACGATGCAGAGATGGTATACGGATTAGGTATAAACCTCACCCCTATTACCATTAGCGCCTTCTTCATGGGGGCAACCCTGGCTGGGTTTGCCGGTGTTGTTGGTGCACCATTGTTAGGTGGAATACAGCTGGGGAGTGACGTCACCATGCTTGCTATAGCATTAGCGGTGGTCATTGTTGGTGGGATGGGTTCCATCCTGGGAGCCCTGGCTGGTGCGCTGATAATAGGCGTTAGCAATGCTTTGGCGGCAACTTACCTTCCAGCAATAGATATATATGTGATGTACATAATCATGGTATTTATTTTACTAGTGAGGCCCTCCGGGCTACTAGGCAGGAAATTTTAGAATGGAATGGAAGCAATCATAGTGCTAAATAAACAGCGACTACTTCACTTTACCCCCTATATTGCCATTGGATTATTCCTAATAACAGCGACTTCTTTCCTAGATATAGCTGTGCTAAGCCTATTGACCAAAATTCTCATCTTTGCTTTACTGGCGATGAGTCTGGACCTTATATGGGGATATACGGGACTTTGGTCTTTGGGTCACGCCAGCCTCTTCGGGATGGGAGCTTATACTACCGGTATTTTAATGGTACGTTACGGCATTACCAGTCTTTGGTTATCGGCACCGGCCGGCATCTTGATGACGGTGCTTGTTGCCGCTATCTTCGGTCTAATAGCGCTTCGAGTCTCGACTGTATACTTTCTACTAATCACCTTTGCCCTGGGACAATTAGTTTACGGTGTTGGCATGAAATGGTTTACGGTAACCGGTGGTCGAGATGGTTTACCAGGTGTACCATATCCTGACCTTGGTTTCCCTGTCTCCTTTTCACCTATTAGTATTTATTATTTTACCCTAACCGTGGTTGTTATATGTGCTTTCGTATTATACAAAATCACCAAGTCCCCTTTTGGACATAGTTTACAAGGCATTCGGGAAAGTGAAACTCGGATGCGCCACTTAGGTTACAATACCTGGTTATATAAATACATTGCCTTTGTTGTTAGTGGGCTATTCGCCGGGGTGGCTGGGGTACTGCATATATATTTCTATGGGCATATTGCTCCGGCTAGCATCGGCTTTATGGCTTCTGGTACAGCAATACTTATGGTAATTATCGGTGGCAGCGGAACCTTGTGGGGGGCTGCTATCGGTGCCGTGGTAATTAATATTCTTCAGTACTATATAAGCATATTCGTACCGGAACGCTGGCCTTTAATTCTGGGTGCCTGTTTCATAGCTGTGGTTGTGTTTCTTCGCGGTGGGATCTTGCCTCACCTGCGTAGACTCTGGATGAAGGTGGA
>CAJWSH010000061.1 GCA_913046255.1 uncultured Dehalococcoidales bacterium | reverse complement strand
CACTACCACTACCAGTAGTGCTCGCTCCGGCACCAATCGGGTAAGAATCATATTTTTAGGTATGCTGCTTTCCTCTGCTAAAGTTATGTAAAGTTTTCTTGGATTTGGGCCTGTTTTTAGTATTTTGCCAGCCAGCTAAACGGGAAAGCCCTTTCACCAATCCGGCATCAGAAATAGTCAGTGATAACCGCACATAGCCTTCGCCATTCCTACCATAACCAACGCCAGGAACAACGACTACACCAACCTTATCCAATAGGTCGCCAGCAAATTCCAAAGATGTATAGCCCTCAGGAACTTTAGCCCAGATATACAAGCTTGCCTTTGGTGGCTTGGCCAAGAGCCCGATGTCGTCAAGTATGTCAATAATAAGATCGCGACGCCTCTGGTAAATAGTGTTATTTTTTGCAATACAATCTTGAGAGCCCGATAGAGCCTCGATAGCGGCATATTGAATAGCCTGCGGTATTCCTGAATCTATATTTGACTTAATCCTCTTTAGGGCATCTATCATCTCGGCATTACCGGCTACCATACCTATGCGCCATCCGGCCATATTATAGCTCTTGGACAGGGAGTGAAACTCCACCCCAACTTCCTTCGCCCCTTCTGCCTCAAGAAAGCTAATCGGCTTATAGTTATCAAAGGCGACTTCTGAATATGGCCCATCATGGCAAATAGCCAGATTGTGCTGACGAGCAAACTGGACTGCTCTGTTGAAGAAATCAATATCAGCTACAGCAGCGGTTGGATTATTGGGATAATTTAGCCATAGAAGCTTTGCCCTCTTGGCAAAGGTTTTGGGTATGTCATTTAGGGCAGGCAGGAAATCATTTTCCTCTACAAGCGGCATGCTGTAAGGCTTACCGCCGGCTAAAATTGTACCTATTTTGTAGACCGGATAGGCTGGATCAGGTACTAGAGCTATATCATCGAGATCAATAAAGCACAGGGCAATGTGGAAAATACCTTCTTTAGAACCAATAAGGGGTAGTACCTCCCTATCTGGATCAAGAGAAATGTTAAAGCGTCTTTTATACCAGGCAGCGATAGCCTGGCGCAGTTCCGGCAAACCGGCTGTCTCTGGATAATGATGATTGGTTGGGTCCTGGGCAGCTTTACACAGTCTATTAATTATGTGGGTCGGAGTCGGCATATCAGGATCACCGATAGCAAAACTGGTTACTTCCTCGCCTTTAGCCTTTTTTTCAGCAATCTTTTCGGCAATCTCAACAAAAAGATAGGGTTCAAGGCTATCCATCCGTTTAGACATTCTCATTTTACCTGTACCTCATCTGGAAATTATTTATTAAACCTCATTTCTCTTATCCCCCTCTCATTAAAAGGAGAAAAGGGATGATTATTTTTGAAAGAGCTGTAATCCTTCAAACTTTCTTTGACTAACAGCTTTTTCCCCATTTTCCAGTAAAGACTATTTCTGCCGGGCCACTAAGCAATACCTCCCCTACCCCATCCCACTCTACTCCTAGTATACCACCCGGCAGTTTTATGTCCACTTTATTATCGGAATAACCGAGAAGTTGAGCGCAAACCGCTACAGCACAGGCACCACTACCACAGCCCAGTGTCTCACCTACTCCCCGCTCCCATACTTGGACCTCTATTTCTTTACGGCCGATTACGCGAGCAACCTCAAAGTTTATTCGGTTGGGAAAGAGTTCATGCTTTTCTACCATTGGCCCAAACTTGGACAACGGAAAATCAATTACCGGTGACTGCAGAAAATGTATGGCGTGGGGATTGCCCATAGAGACGAAGCTCATCTTTAACTCCTCACCACCTACAGTAATCGGATAGTCAGCTATTAATGTTATGTCAATTAGATCACTCTTCTCTGATTCTATTGCTACCGGAATATTTGGAGCGCTCAACTGAGGCAAACCCATACCGACCTGAATTTTATCTACCTTGCCTTTCTCTTCAACAAGTCTGGCTTTTCTTATCCCAGCTGTAGTTTCAATTGTTATTTCCTTAGTCCCAGTGCCAGCCAATCCCTGATCTATCACGTATTTGGCTAAGCACCTGAGCCCGTTACCACAAGCCTCAGTTTCGGAACCATCGCTATTCAGTACCCGCATACCAAAACCAGCGACACTTGAGGGCACTAGCAGCAGCAAGCCATCACCACCAACACCAAAGTGGCGATGGCAGATAGCCCTGGCTATTTGTGGCCAGTTATGCTGTTTACTAGAGGCTTCTACCAGAATAAAATCATTACCCACACTCTGCATCTTAGTGAAATTCACGATTAACTCTCCGACTCATTTCTTATTATGAATCTACCAACCAGGGCTGTAATTTCTGAGCCTGCTTCATCGGTTATATCAAACCACCGTATCCTACTATCTTTTAACCTGAACCAGTTATACTGATGTCGCACGAAGCGGTGACTTTCAAACTTAATCTGTTCTATTGCTTCAGCTAAGCTAAGCTCTCCTTTTTGGAACATCGCTATTTGGCGATAGCCAATGCCGGATATAGCCGGCAGGTCAAGACTATAACCCATATCGATTAGTCTCCTCACTTCTTTAACCAATCCCTGCGCTATCATTCGATTAACCCTTGAGTCTATTTTTTGATAAAGTTCTGCCCTATCAGCGGTTAAACCCATAAGCAGTGTATTATAAGGCGGTACCTTTTTGGATTGGGGCTGACGAGCAGTCGATTTAGTGCCTCTATAAATCTCTAACGCTCTGATCACGCGGCGTACATTACGCTTATCAATCTTCTCGGCTGCTACCGGATCAACATTCATAAGCTGGTGATAGAGTTCGTCACCATCACCATTAGCTGCTTTTGCCTCAAGCCGACACCTGAAATCCAGGTCAGGAGGCACTCTTGGCACTTCCCAACCTTCCACTACCGACCATACGTACAGTCCACTGCCACCAACAAAGATGGGTAATTTTTGACGCTTATGAATATCATCAATAGCTCGATAGGCCAGCTCTTGATATTGAGCCAGAGAAAAACTCTCATCCAGATTGACTGCATCAATCAGATGATGAGGAATAAGAGACAGCTCCTTTCGGCTAGGTTTAGCAGTTCCGATATCCATATGGCGATAGACCTGTCGGCTGTCAGCACTGACTATCTCACCATTAAAAATCTGTGCCAGCTTGAGAGCCAGCCGGCTCTTGCCTACTCCGGTGGGACCAACTATAGCTACCAGATGATTCATGAACTACTATCTCTAAGATTTGCACTCATCAACCTTTAATTTCAGCTGTTTGCCTGACTATGCTCAGAAACTGATTAGCATCCAGACTGGCACCACCAACGAGAGCGCCGTCTATTTCCGGCTGCTTTATAAACTCGCCAGAATTTGCAGCGGTAACGCTGCCGCCATACAGAATCTGCAAACTCCGGGTGGCTTCTTTGCTGTATAGTTTAGCTAGATTGCAGCGAATGAGACCGATAATCTCATTCGCCTCCTCGCCGGTGGCTGCCCTACCAGTGCCAATAGCCCAGATCGGCTCGTAAGCAATAACCAGTCCGGTCAAATTGCCCACTCCAGCTAGAGCTAACTCCAGTTGCCTGATTACCACCTTCTCTGTCCGTGCAGCTTCATTATCCTCTAGTTTTTCTCCAATACATAGAATAGGCTTCAGTCCTACTTTGAGTGCTGCCTTCACCTTTTTATTAATAATTTCTCCGCTCTCACCAAAATATTGCCTTCGCTCGGAGTGCCCAATGATGACAAACTGGCACAACTCTGCCAACATTATTGGCGAAATCTCACCGGTAAAGGCGCCCTTGCTTTCAAAATACATGTTCTGAGCCCCCAGCTTTATCGAGCTCCCTTTAATTAGTTTATATACTGTTGCCAGAGAAATAAAAGGGGGGCAAATTACCTTGTCAACTCCATCTATCTCATCAAGTCCCGAGCGCATTTCATTACTCAGCTCTATGGCTTCACTTACCATTGTATTCATCTTCCAGTTGCCGGTAATAAGAGGTACGCGCATTTAAAGGCTCCTCATGCACCGAATTTATCAAGTTTCAAGGCATTAGCCATTGCCAAAAGCATAATCTCCGTTGATGGCAATCGCCCCAGGCCACCAGAGATACACTTTGACTCAGAAAACTCATTTACCCTATCCGGACGACACCACTTGGAGTGTATAAGGACCGGCAGCGGGTGCCAGCTATGTGCCTTTAGCAGAGCCGGTGTCGAGTGGTCACCGGTAACCACAATGACGTCAGGTAGAAGAGCAGTCATGCTGGGTAGAGCCTTATCAAACTCCTCTATAACTTTAACCTTCGTGTCAAAATCACCATCTTCACCGGCGGCATCAGTTCCCTTTGTATGGATGAAAAAAAAGTCATAGCCAGTGTAATTCTGTTTTAATGTCTGAAATTTATCTTCCAAGGTAGTCTCGGTCTCTAAGACATCCATACCAACCACTTTTGCCAGCCCGCGATACATCGGATAATCGGCAATAGCTGCCGCCTTTAATTTATAAATCTCGCGCATTGTAGGCAATTTTGGCCGGCTAGAGAAACCGCGCAAGAGAACCATGTTGACCGGATAATTCTCGGCTAAAATTTCTTCAGCCCTAGCTATAAACTGATTGGCAATATCAGCCGTTCTACGTGCTATTGTATTTTTAGCAGTAATGGCTTTTGGTAGTATTCCGACCTGCTGGGGATCAGAGTCACTAAGTTCGGCATCAAGCCCCTCCCCACGGAAGATAGCCACTAGTCGATGTTCTTTAACTGGAAGGACGATAATCTTAACCCCGGAAATATTAAGTCCATCAAACAATCGACAGAGATTTAAGTTCTGCTCGGTTGAGATACGGCCTGCTCTGCGATCGATAATCAGTCCGGATTTATCTACAGTGCAAAAGTTGCCGCGGGCAGCTATATCTCCAGATTTAAGGTTAAAATCCATACCCAGTACTTCCAGCACACCTCGTCCAATATTAAAGCTGGTGGGACTGTAACCAAACAGTGCCAGGTGCCCTGGCGCACTACCCGGGGTTATTCCAGGGCTTACCGGATCAGCAAGACCACAGATACTCTTGGCAGCCAGAGCATCCAAATTAGGAGTATCGGCGGTTTCAAGCTCTGTCTTGCCTGTTTCCGGATTTGGTAGTCCACCCAATCCATCAATGACCAGCAGCACAATCTTGGTAGCCGAAGCTCTGGAAATCTCCCTTATTTTATCCAAACTAATCATATCTTAAGTAATAAGACCTCTCATTCAAGCCTATTTGCCAGTATAAGTCTTCTGGAGTTTAAGGTTTTTTTATCCAATAGTGCTTCAACTCCCGGCAACGTCTGGCCGCTTAAAAATTTAAGTGAAGCCCCACCACCGGTAGAGACAAACGTCATTTTGTCAGCCAGTTTTATCTCGGTTATTATTTCAGCAGTAGAGCCGCCGCCAACGATAGTAGTGGCGTTAAGACCGGCTAAAATCTTGGCCATAGTTCTGGTCCCTTCGGCAAACTGACGTATCTCATAGATTCCCATTGGTCCGTTCCAGAAAACAGTCTTGCATCTTTCCAACTTTTTTGTAAACAGGCTAATGGTTAAAGCTCCGATATCAACAATTCTCTTATTCGGAAGGATGTCGCTTATAGCTACATTCTGAGCCTCAGTCTCGGGGTTTATTTCATCAGCGACTATTACATCATCAGGAAGTACAAGCTCTACCTCATTACTTAGTGTTTTTTTTATCAAGTCAACAGCGGTACCAAGACTGTCATCAATTAATGACTGCCCCACCTCATAGGATTTAGCCTTTAAGAAGGTAGCTGCCATACCACCCCCAATTAAAATATAATCCACTTTGTCCATAATATTATCCAGCATGTCGACCTTATCGCTCACCTTGGCGCCGCCAAGAAGCACAGCAAAGGGATGAATCGGAGCTTTCAGAATGCGCCCCAGAGTGTTAAGCTCTTTTTCAAGCAATAGACCGGCTACTGCCGGCAGGTAATTGGTTATACCAACTATTGATGCATGAGTCCGATGGCAGGTGCCAAAGGCATCATTGACATATACCTCAGCCAGCTTGGCCAGAGCTTGGGCAAAGGTAGAAATACCTTTTTCCTCATCAGTACGAAAGCGAAGGTTTTCCAATAGTAAAATATCACCGCTACCCAGACTAGCTACCGCCTTCTCTACACGGGGGCCAATGCAGTCCTCGGCAACCATTACTGGCTGTCTCAATATTTGTGATAGGCGCTGGCCAACAATA
>CAJWSH010000060.1 GCA_913046255.1 uncultured Dehalococcoidales bacterium | reverse complement strand
GGGTTTACTATATCCTGAATCCAGCTCATTTCGAGCCTCCTTTAACTAAAGATTGGCGAACTCCGGAAAGCCTTCCTCTCCAGATAGTCTGTAGAATTATGACGATAAGCAGTAAACCGACAACACCAATCATAATAAAGGCGAGAGGGCGTGGCCCTGCTGTCGATTGTTGAGCATCAGTGGTCTCCCCGAAAAAAGCCACCACGTCCGCTACCTCATTATCATCCAGGGGACGGCCTTCGTAAATTGCCTGCATCAGCGGAAATGGTGCTGCTTTCAGAACAGCGGTAAGACCCGCCGCACCAAAATTAGAATAAGCCTCTGTCAGATCTTTAGCCATAGCACCACCACCAAGAGCGGCGACACCATTAACATTATGGCAACTTATACACGCTGCCCCACCATTCTTAAGAAGCGTGCTACCGGTGAAAATATGTCGGCCAATGGTGGGGTCCCCGGTAATGATTGGTGTTGGCGCTATTGTCGGCACTTCGCTTCCTAAGGACCAAATATAGGTCAGGGCTTGCCATCGTTCCTCTTCAGAAAGGGAAAGCCCCCAAGGTGGCATGGCTGTGTCCGGTCTGCCCTCGCTTACTGTCCAGAAATAAAAGTCCGGTCTCTCCTCTAGGTTCTGGCGGTAATTGATAGAGCTATAGTCAATTCCCAGGGGAACTGGAACGGCCTCTGTGGCAATGTGGCAAACGGCACAAGACCCTTGAAATATTACCCTGCCCGCCTCTTGTACTGAGGCGTCATCCCATTGGAAAGGGTTCTCCAGCCCAGTATAAGGTGCTGGAACCTCCTCTTCCTGAGCCAAAGCAGCCCCTGAAAGAACTATCAACATAACTAAGGCTACTCCTATCAGAATCATACTGAGACGGGATGTAAGTTTGTGTAGAACTACAGCAGATAATTTTTGCATTCATTTCCCCCCTTCTTAACGAAAGGCCCTAGAGACAGGCCACCATTACGGAGTTCAATTTTTCCAAGGATTCCCTGACAATGGCTCCACCCATATAACCAGACGAACGAGCAGACCCCGTCTATCTTTACTTTATGCCTGCTAGCCCACGCCGACACAGCACATAAAATTGAGAATCTACTGAGCATAAAGCGAACAAATTAGCCATATCATAGCGCAAGCTATATTTCTTGTCAACATTCTTTGTAAAAATTTTAGGGTAACGGCTGGGCTAACTCCTCCCTCATGTACCATTTCTGAGCATACATTCCGAGCAATCTAAAGCTACACGATAGACTTCTCCAAAGTTAAGGAAATTAAACTTCACCTATACAAACCGTCAGAATGTTTAAAAAAGGAACCTTTTGATGAGGCGAAGAAGCTCAATCGACCTATTAGAATACTGGCTGCCAGTTAGATCTTTTCATCATGAGCCTCAGGTGTGCCCGTGGGTTTCTTCATCGCCTTCTCAGGAATAACCAGCAGCAAAAGTGAGGGAAGAACCACCAGGGATGCGGACAAGGCAAGAAAGATCATCAAGGCTGTCAGTACTCCATAGGAAGCAAACATAGGCATGGGAGCAAAACTCATGATAGCAAAGCCCACAATGCTGGATGCAGCTGAAGCCAGCAGTGCCATCCCCGTTCCACTAGCTGCCTGCCGTAGTGCCTGTACCTTGCTCGACGCTCTGTGCATCTCTTCCCGAAACCGCTCCGTCATGTGTATAGAGTAATCAATCCCCACGCCAATGGACACCGCTCCTATGGTAGCCGTCACGTAGTTCAAAGCAAACCCAAACAAGTACATGAGCCCATAAAGCCATGCCACCACTAGCCCAATTGGGACAACGGTGACCACGGCATAACGGAACGAGCGCATCACGATGAGAAGGAGCATTAGCGCCGCTGCCGCCGCGGTCGGCAGGGACCTTTGTAGTGTTTCGCCAGAGGCATCTAGTTGAGCCAGCCGAGTGAACGGCGAACCAGTGAGCCCCACACGAGTGATTGTTGGGCTCTCGCTCAGGACTGTCATGTTGTCGTTAAGGGAATCACGCGCTGTAATGACGTTCTGTTGTTCGCGCGTGCCAGGAATACCAACCGTCAGAATGGTAACGTCATCCTGGAGACCGTCAGGATCGTGAAAGAGCACCTCTCTAATCTGTTCAGCAGTGTAGATAAACGTATTTGCGTCTAAGGGCACACCTTCAGTTATCATGTAGTTGTAAGCAACCTTAACCTGCGCTTGAGAATCTGGCAACCCGTCGGCATCGGCGTCGACAATTTGAATCCCTGTGACTGCGGTGATACGCCCAATCGTGTATTCGTTTGTCGTTATGCGCCTCAGCAGGGTGACGACCGTTCTCGGCCAAATTGCCACCTCACCATCGGCTTGCCTGCTAATGTTGGGGTTATCGGCAAGGTCCAGGATGAACTGATCAATAGCTGCAAGCGCCTGAAGATCTGTTAGGTCTCCCTTAATATACACAATACCTGGCTCACCGATTCTTTCGCCGACATGTTCATCTAATTTGTCCAAGCCAACTACGAAGTCTGACTCATTATCGAAAAAGTCTTTGACATCAAAAGTAGTCTCCAACCTGGTAGCGAATAGAACCGCTGCGGCGGTTAGCCCGACAACCACCGCTAAGACTACGAGGCGATAGCGGGCAATCCCAGAAACCAGGGTAACGAGCCAACCACTAGATACTCTTAGCGGGGGTATGCTTGCCTCTGCCCGAGCAAAGGCTGGTGCTGGCATACGACGAGACTGTCGTCGATGCATGATAAGTACGGGCACCACTAGACACCCAATAATCATACTGAGTAGAACTGCAACCCCCAGCGGCTTGCTAAACGCCACTAAAAAGATTACGCCGGTGCCAGTAAGGACGGCCACGCCTCCACTATTTAGGAGTGTCATGAGGCGCGCTTTCTTTGAAGATACGGTAGATGTTGGCTGTTGAAGCCGATCTATGCGCATCATAGCTAGGGGGAGCACTACGCCGAGGACAATGAACGAGGAAACCATAGCTATAGCTGCCGCAATGCCGAAGTGGATAATTGCTTCTATGTCGGACGCAGTGTTAGAAAGGAAGGCAATACCGTCGCTTGCCATCGCCAATGCAAGCGCACCCAGCACACCGGTAAAGCCCACACGCAGGGCCATGCTTGGAGTATAACCATAGTCCTTCTCCTCCCGATAGCGCCGTAAGCTGTGTAGGGCAAAATCGACACCCAACGCGATCATGGCAATGGGAACAATCAGGTCAATAACCATTCCTCCTTTAAGACCCACCAAATTGGAGATGCCCTTGAGCCAAATTATGAGGGTGCCTAGACCTGCTCCAGTCAGGGCGACAGCCCAGTAAGACCGTAGGCTGAGTCCAGCGACAAGCACCACAGCGATGACGGTGAACATGATGAATAGACCGGCTGTTTGCCCTTCATCAACCGCTTCCAGATTGGTATCAATAGCGATACCCCAGAGACGAAAGGTTTGCTCATCACCACGCAGTATCCGTTGGAGATTGCGATTGAACTCTTCTTTATTCTGAACCGCCTCTCCACCACCGACTCCGACCTCAAGAGTACCTCCGCCCAGTTTTTCGTTATCAGCTCGCACAGTGATGAGTAATGCCGGAGAAGTCCAGTAGTCTATCTCACTCCCACCAACCAAGCGCTTCTGACTCTGGGCCTTGACCGACAGAGACTCTTTCAATCCACTGGTATCAGGACTGGAAAAGAGTTGATGCACTGCCAGCTTGACTTGCTCATCAGTAGCAGCCCCTAGAGTGGTTCCGAAACGCGGATCGCCCGCCAGCATGTCCTGCACTGCATCAGCAAGGCTATACACTCCTAGGAAAGGTCGGTTTGCCCCAACATCAAAAGCTTCGTAGAGGTAAGACTGAGAAGGTAGGCCATCCGGTGCTAGTGCGTTCTTCTGATCTTCTTCCCTTAACCGCTGCTCGTTCCGGTACAGCTCCCAGAGGGCAGCCTGAGTGAGGATATCTCCACTCCGGGACTCAACAATGTAGCCTGTGCCGTGAACACTGGGGGCAAAACGGTCGTTAATGTCATCCCTCAGGTCATAGACTTCCCCTGCCGGATCTGATGATGCCTGCTCATCACTGGTCATGATAAGAAGAGGGATGATCAGTAGGATGGTGGCGGCCATCACCGTGATGATTACTCTCCCCGAATTCCGCACTAGAAAGTCACTCACTTTGACAGAGGAATGCAAGGGTGATCCAGTTCCGTTCTTTTGGGTTCTCATAATGTATTGCACAATACATTATGACCTATTAGCTGTCAATATCTTTAGCAACCATATCATTAGCTGTAAGATACAATTGGTTGCGTATCCACTGCACCAAGAGATTCGGCAGTTCTGATTTTTCAATGTGTGCTCTACCGGATGGGGAAAAATGTGAAGGGATACCCTAAGACACCCAGCACCAGTTTGAAGTCTAGACGTAAAATGATGTGGCGAAAAAGGGACAGCAACCAGTGAAGAATAGTCTGATTGCCCAAGGAATTTCTGTCACCCAATATAGCAAATATCCTTAAGATGCCTTCCTGTTTTCTTTTAAATATAACATCAGTAATTAAGTTTATCGACTCTCGTCAGTCGTATCAATATTGCGCAAAGTAACAAGTTCCAAGTTTAAAAGTTCACTAAAACAGGGATACCGTGATATTATTAAAGGGCGTCTCAATGGTTTACGACAACGCCGCTTTATATAGAGGACGAAGATACTGTGTTATTAATGCCCGACGACGGAACTACTGCGCCAAAGCCTATCAAATGGTACAAAAATCTTACCACAAGAAAGGGACGGATCGAGGCTAAAGCATTTCTCATTGAAGGGCACAGGGCTGTCAAACAGATAATTAATAGTAATCCACATGACATAATTGAAATTGTATCCACAGAAAAGCTACCTCCCTTTTATCATAAATACCCTAACCGCCTTGTTACCAATAATCAGCTATGCTCAATCTGCTCCACAAAGACGCCACAAGGAATCGTCGCTGCTATCCGTCTACCCATGGATACGTACTCTAACCAACTGCCGCAGAGTGTCGGTGACAAAATCCTGCTACTTGAAGATGTCCAAGACCCGGGAAATGTAGGCACTCTCATCCGTACTGCCGTAGCCTTTGATTTTTCCGGGGTAATACTCACAAAAAAATGCGCTGACCCGCTATCCCCAAAATGTGTTCAGTCAACTACCGGTACAGTGTTATCTTTATGGCTCAGAAGAACCACCCATTATCTGGAGCTTGTGGAGAAATTGAAATCCAGTGGATACTCACTCGTAGCTGCAGATCTCGGGGGCACGGAAAACTCTTCGGTGCTTCAATCCCAGAACAAGCTCCTGCTTGCACTGGGCAACGAGGCATCTGGCCTGTCGGACCTAGTGCTGAATGCGTCCAATTACAGGTTAAAAGTACCCACAATGCAAAGAAAAGCAGAATCGCTGAATGTGACGGCTTGCGGCGCAATCTGCATGTATTTAAGCTACCATAAGCATTGAGCTTGCCATTTCCAGGCAGATCAGTCGCTGACGAGTGTTCTGGCAAAGAGATTCCGTTTTTGATATTACCAGATATTCTCCTCATTGTGAGTTTTCCTACATTAAAACGTCATGAGGGATAGGCTATGTCTTCGGTTTAGTATGTGTGCCCATCGCCGATGGCCATAACGACGATGGTATCGGCAGAAAAGGAAGACTCATTTATTAAAAATCAGAATATCTATTCGGCACTTAAACAATTGTTTTCTAGCTAATTGCCAACAAAACTGCCGGATTTTTATCCCAATCAGGACGTCACTTTCTACTAAAAAGAAAACCACCTTACATTTCGGATGGTTTTATCTAGCCACGAACTAACTACAAATTGTTTAGTTCAAATAGGCTGTACAGATTTCGAATCTATGACATCCTGATTACCAATGGTAGTTTAAGATAGAAGTCCGGGAAAGCAAGACCCGCGTATAGAAGCTGGCTGAATCATCTCAATCTACTTTGCACTGGTGCGATCACTGTTGCCACCGGTAAGTGTTATCTAAAATCAGCATACACAGGCCGTGACAATAGCAGCACAGGCATTATCGTTAGCGCTGTTGGTGTCGGTCTGGTCGACGATGGTAAGGGTAGCGCAGTTGGTAATTCGCATCGTGAGGGTGCCAGTGTCTACGCTCGCTGTCACGAACAGGCTGACATCGGTTGATCCCGCGAGATTACCAACGGTCCAGACGCCAGTGCTGCTGT
>CAJWSH010000059.1 GCA_913046255.1 uncultured Dehalococcoidales bacterium | reverse complement strand
CGGCGTTTTCTCACCTTCAAGACACTGCCAGATAGCGCTGTGTTCGCTATCAACTGGTAAAATTTGGGCACCACTTTTTTTAGCCTCATTTAAGATAATCTGGCCGGCCATAACCAGCGATTCCTTGTTGGCTAGAGCAACATTCTTGCCAGCTTTTACCGCCGCCAATGTCGGACCAAGTCCTGTACTTCCTGGCATAGCGACTATAACGGTGTCTACATCGGGATGAGCTGCCATTTCTTCTGGTGACAGAAACTGGTAACCACCATTGATGGCGGTCGTCTTTTCTTTTTTGTAGTAGATAAACCTTGGTTTAAACTCATCTATTTGCTGTAAAAGCAAATTGGTGTTCTTACCAGCGGCTAGGGCGAGTACGCGAAACCTTTGAGGAAAGGCACAGACTACCTGAAGAGTCTGCCGGCCAATAGAGCCGGTTGAACCCAGCACCGCCAGATGTTTTATTTGATTTTTCATATCGCATATTATAATACAAGAAACAGAGAGCTAAAGCCACTGAGATGAAGTTTTTGTTACTGATGCACACTTATCTGCGAGCAAGCCTTATAAGTGAATCTATGGAGGGAACTTTGTATACTTTTTCACACATATGACAATTGCAGCATCGGTTCTTGCAATTCTTCAGTACTTCTTCTAATTCATTGTACTCGGCAGTAGTAAAAAAATGCCCTTTTACTAATTCGGGAAACTTATCCAAATTCTGAGGAATTTTTACCCTTTTGCTATTTGACCACAAATTACTCCAAGCACGGAGAGGTTCCAGGTTTTGCTCAAGAATATCAGCAAAAGAATCTATTAATATTACTGTTTCATTAGCTGCATTCTTTATGTCTCTGTTATCTTTTAATTCCTTAGTCGCAAATTTTCCTTCTTCTATAAAATGTGGTTCTACACCGAAACACCATCTTGGAATAATCCCACCCTGAAGCCTATGATCTTCAGGATAGCGAGTAGACAAACGACCTGAATATTTAAACACATCTACTAAATTAGCATATTCTTCAAAAGTCTCTATCCTGTTCCAGAAGCAGTTTGTGCCAACTCTCGGTAAAGCTCTATATTCTGGATGCTCCCTCCACGTTTCGCAAGTTGACCAACCAAGGCACTCCCAATAAACGCCACCACCAAAAAATGATTGAATATCATCATGTTCTCTTTTAAATGGGCAAAAGGGGATACAGGATTCGAAAACAAGCAAACAGGTTAAAATATTAGTCGCATGGTTTTTGTTGTAATCATCAACATATTTTTTTATCTTTTTTAGCTCATCCATATTCCTATTCAATGACCGATCAAGCTGGATAAACGTATATCCCATTTCTATAGCATCCGCTACCATTTGGATGTTCATAACCATTTGGTTTACGGTGTTTTTCCACGTCATATCAGGAAATTCTCGTTGTAAAATTCCAAAATTCATCATATGAGAATTCCCAATTGTACAACTTCTTAGTCCCCTATCATAAAATCCTCTTAACCACTCTACAAAAGCATCAATAACCTCTCTTCTGTACACCTCATGCGGGATATCCAACTGGTTCATTGTCAAGGAAATTGCTATACCAAAATCATCTTGTATTCTAAATAGCCAGTCTATGGCTTTAGCAGAAGCTTCAACTCCCATTACGTTTCCCCAACTTATTTTCTTACCCTGGTATTGGGTATGAAAAATCTTTCCAAAGTAAATATCGAATATCTCGTCTCTATATCGTTGAGAGCTATTCTTCAAACATTCATAATAAAATCTCCCTTGGAAGTCTAATGCTAGGTCCATCGTCTGTGCATCAGGATGCGCAATAGAGAACCGTTTTTTTACAAGTTTACGCCATTTGTTCATAAACTCACCTCCAACTCTTGCCATATGACATCTGTTGGTTCATCTGTTTACGTCTGGCGGCTGCTGTTGTAAGTCATTTTCAGTGGCAACAAAATTGCAATCAACCACCAAACAATATTACATAATAATATACCACTACGCCGGCAAAGGCAACGCTGTCCATACGATCAAGGAAGCCCCCATGTCCTGGTAATAGATTGCCTGACTCCTTTACTCCCATATTACGTTTAAACAAAGACTCAACTAGGTCACCAAATTGACCAAACACACTGACTGCTACGCCGAGGAGTATCGCTTGTTCATAATTAAAAGGCAGGTTGAAAAGAGCATTAAAAAGCAGGCTAGCTGTAATGGCACCAAAGACACCAGCAATTGCTCCTTCCCAGGTCTTTTTGGGACTGATGCGAGGGGCAAGGTGGTGTCGCCCCCAAGCCCTGCCTATAAAGAAAGCGGTAGAGTCAGAAGCAAAGGTGATAAATATGGTAAAGAACACCAAATTGTTGCCGTAATCCGAATAACCCAGATTATCCAGTCCCCTTAGTGCCACAAGATGGCCTAAGAGCCAGCCTACGTAGAGAATGCCGATAAGTGTCCATGCCCAGCTGGTAAATGCCTCTATTTTTCGATGCCGAAGTATAAGCCAGATGAGGGGCAGTACTATCGCTGAGGTAAGTAACAGTAGAGTAAGTAAGTTAAGGTCAAAGTGAGGTTCAATGGTAGCTAGTAGTTTTGAATCGCGACTTAGGATAAGCAGAAATGTCCAGATTAATCCGAAGCCGGTGAGAGGTAGCACTTTTAGAGTAGTCGCCATCCGATAGAATTCAGTGACAGCCAGCACTCCCCAGGTCGCTACGAATACAGTAAACCAAGGCAGTGGCTCATCAAACCAGACAGCCGTTACCAGAAGAGGAATGATAAGGAGTGCTGTAATAAGTCTTTTCTTAAGCATGGTCTTATAGTCCGCCGAAGTGTCCCTGTTATTTGCTGTTAGTGGCTAGTAGCGTAATGAGCCTTTTTGAGATGATTTTCCATTAAAGGCTACCGAAGCGTCTTTGTCGCTGGCTGTAGGCTATTAGTGCTTTCTCAATCTCATTAGTATTAAAGTCAGGCCATAGCACTTCGGTGAAGTAGTATTCACTGTAGGCTGACTGCCATAGCAGGAAGTTACTGAGGCGCAATTCGCCACCAGTGCGAATGACCATGTCAACATCGGGTAGTCCAGCGGTATAGAGGTAGTTGCTAAATAGTTTTTCGTCTATCTTGTCAGAAGGTATACCTTGAGCTATGATCGCACGTGCTGCGTCCAAGATTTCAAGTCGACTTCCGTAATTAAAGGCAAGACTCAGGGTCATTCCCTTATTGTTCTTGGTTAGCTTATGAGCCCAATCTATTGCTTGCTTGAGCTGTTCAGATAGCCCCTCAAGGCGACCGAGGTGACGAAGCTTGATATGACGCTGGTGAAGATCAAAAGTATTTTTCTCTATTGACTCCTCTAATATAGCTATTAGATTACTAATTTCTTCTTGAGGGCGATTCCAGTTTTCCGTGGAAAAACTATAAAGCGTTACATATTTTATACGAAGTTTATCCAGACAAAAAATTATAGAGTGTGTATTATCTGCTCCGGCACGGTGGCCTTCAATTCGGGGCAACCCTCGCTGCTCTGCCCACCGACCATTGCCGTCCATTATGAAGGCTATATGATTCGGTAAGTGGGTAATTTTTCTCATGAATTCTGCTGTCATGGGCGATATACTTCACTGGGACTAACTAGACCTCTAGAAGCTCTGTTTCCTTTTCCACACCGATTTCGTTGGCATGGAAAATAAAGCTATCGGTGAGCTTTTGTAGCTGGTTTAAGACGCGCTTATGTTCATCCTGTGACATTTCTTTATTCTTTTCTAGCCGTTTTAGTTCATCGGTTGAATTACGTCTTAAGTTGCGTATTGCTATTTTCCCTTCTTCAATTTGTCTTCTAACTACTTTGGTTAACTCCAGTCGTCGCTCTTCAGAGAGTGGTGGAATATTGAGACGAATGAGTTTGCCATCACTGCCTGGGGTGATCCCGAGGTGGGACTTTAAGATAGCTTTTTCTATGCTTTGGATGCTACTCGGATCCCACGGTTGGATAATAAGAAGATTTGCCTCAGGAGCCGAAATGCCAGCCATATGCTTAAGTGGAGTGTGAACACCGTTATAATCAACATTTAAGTGTTCTACTAAGGCAGGCGTAGCGTACCCGGTACGAATGGTGGCTAATTTTCGTTTCAGGGCACTAGTAGATGCCTGCATTTTTTGTTCAATATTAGACAGGATGTCACTAGCCATCTTAATTTTCGCTGGTTATCAGAGTGCCAATGGATTTGCCGCTTATGGCCTGCTCAATGCTATGCTCGGCCTGAAGGTTAAAGACAATGATTGGTAGTTTATTTTCAAGGCACAGGGATAAAGCGGTAGTGTCCATTACTTGAAGGCGCATATTTATAGCCTCCAGAAAGGTGAGCTGGGCGAATTTCTTGGCATCAGGGTTTTTTTGTGGGTCGGTGCTATAGACGCCATCAATATTATTCTTGGCCATGAGCAAGACTTCTGCTTCAACCTCTACAGCTCTCAGAGCAGCGGCGGTATCAGTGGTCATATATGGGTTGCCGGTACCGGCAGCTAGGATAATAGCTCTCCCTTTCTCCAGATGACGAATTGCTCGACGTCTGATATACGGCTCGGCTACCTGCTGAATATCAATTGCCGATAAGGTCCGAATGACTATGTCTTCCCGTTCTAGGGCATCCTGTAGAGCCAAGGCATTTATGACAGTAGCCAGCATACCTGCGTAGTCGGCTGTTACTCGGTCTATGCCATTCTGTGCCGCATTAGCCCCACGCCAGATGTTTCCACCGCCGACGACGATGGCTACTGCCACCCCCATATCCATGACTCGTTTGAGCTGTTTGGCTATTCGGCTGACAGTAGGTGCGTCAATACCATAGTTTGTATTGCCGCTGAAAGCCTCACCGCTGAGTTTTAAGAGGATTCGGCTGTACTTGAGTGAGGTCATTTTCTTGCAGCCTTGACGCCTAATTCAAATCTAGCAAATCGGCCAACCTTGATGTTCTCGCCTACCATGACTATGGTTTCAACAATAATATCCTGAACGGTCTTACTGGTGTCTCTAATGTAGGGCTGAAGGAGCAGGCAGGCTGCCTCAATTTCTCGTTCATCCCCTTGTGAAATTTCCTCTTTTGAAACATATTGGGGATCTTGGGCGGCTACCTGCATTGCCAAGTTATGGGCTAGCTCCTTAAATTCATTGGTTCGGGCAACAAAGTCGGTTTCACAGTTCAGTTCAATCATAGCCCCGATACGGCATCCGATGTGGATATAGGATTCAATTAACCCCTGACCGGTAGCACTCTCAGCTTTTCTGGCTGCCTTAAGCTGACCTCTCTCTTTCAGCATCTTGAGTGCATTTTCCATGTCCCCTTTGGCGTCAAGGAGACTATTACGGCACTCCATAATGCCAGCACCACACTTTGCTCTTAGCTCTTTAATTTGGGCTGTTGATATTTCCAAGATCTTTGCTCCCTTGTTTACCCTCAACAGCAGGCTCAGTGCCAGCAATACCCTCGACGGTTTCTATGACGATGGTATCCTTAGGGCTTATCTCGGCCCTTTCTATGTTAGTTGTGAGTTTAGCGGCTGGTGCTGTGATTTCTTTGCTGTGAACAGATTCGGCTATGGGCTTAGTTTCTCCATCACTTAGCTCGTCTTTCTCATCTGACTCCAGTGTATATTCAGTTATTGCCTCACCGAGATTACCTTCAATGACGGCATCAGCAAGCTTGCCGGTTATCAGCTTAATAGCCCTTATAGCATCATCATTAGCTGGAATAGGGCGGTATACATCATCGGGATTACAGTTACTATCGGTAATGGCGACTACTGGTATGCCCAATCGTTTAGCTTCAGCAAAAGCAATTCTTTCCTTCACTGGATCGACGAGGAATAAAGCATCAGGCAGACTGGTCATCTCTTTGAAACCGCCCATTTGCTTGTTAAGACGTTCAATTTTCTCTTTAAGTTTCAAAGCCTCTTTTTTAGGAAGACGGTTAAACTCTCCTCTGGTTTGTTGGTCTTCTAAACGGACTAGATAATCTACCCTAGATTGGATGGTAGTGAAATTAGTTAATATTCCTCCTATCCATCGCTGGTTGATATAATACATACCGCAGCGTTTAGCTTCTTCTTCTATAATATTCTGAGCCTGCTTCTTGGTGGCGACAAAAAGAATTTTGCCACCATCTTCAACAATCTGTTTAACAAATTCACACGCATCATCTAACATACTGGCTGTCTGTTCTAAGTCAATAATATGAATGCCATTGCGCTTGGTGAAGATGTATGTCTTCATGC
>CAJWSH010000058.1 GCA_913046255.1 uncultured Dehalococcoidales bacterium | reverse complement strand
AAACAATGTTTCGTTATCATCCTCAAAGGACAGGAATACCTCACGCCCACCTGAAGCTTGATAATCGACTCTTACCAGTCGCGGTTGGCCAATCCCCCATCCATTTCGTGTCCGGTGACCATATTCCCGACAGCGGATGCAGCGGCATTGAGTTGCCTGCTGTTCCATTATTTGCCTAATCGTATTCCTGAGTGAGTCTTTTAAACCAGCGACAATAAACTTTGCCGGAATATCACGAAGCACCCTCGATACTCTGACATACTTAGGTATAATAGCCTTTATATTGGCAATCAAACCGATCATGGTGTCATTATCATATGGCTGATAACGCCCTTGTCGATACCACCGTTCTAGCTCAGTGTTGGCTATTACCATGGTGGGGTAAAGCTTTAGGCCATCCGGCTTGAAACGGGCATCGTTAAATAGTCTTACTGACAGTTTCAGATCCTTTTCTGGGGTAGCACCTGGCAGCCCTGGCATCCAATGGTAGTGCACTTTAAAACCATGTTCTCTAAGTAATCTGGTAGCCTTAACCACGTCTACCACTTTATGCCCTCTTCTAATCAGTTGATAAATTCTGTCATCTAACGTTTGAACACCGAGTTCTACTCTGGTGGTGCCAAAACTAAGCATGCGATTTATCTCTTTCTGACCACACCAATCCGGTCGGGTTTCAATACATAGCCCGACCGAGCGATGTTTAGCCGTTTCGTTAAGCTGTTTCGCCTCTTCCAATGTAGCTGATGTCTTGCCATTTAAGGCGTTAAAACAGTCTCTAATAAACTGGTATTGATAATCCTGGGGCTGAGCCAGGAAAGTACCGCCCATTACTATCAGCTCAATCTTATCCGTCGGGTGCCCCATTTCAGCTAGAACTTTTAGCCTGAGTTTGACCTGTTTGCCGGCATCAAAGCCACACTTTATAGCTCTAAGTACTGTTGGCGACTCCGGTGTGTAGCTTTGAGGTGTTGCTTTATAGGTCGGGCAATAGATACATCGCTGGGACATCTTATCGACTAGGTCATTATCGTTACCGGGGTGACCCCGGATTTTGAGGTCTTGCTTTATAGGTGGGGCAATAGATACATTGCTGAGGCACTTCATCGGCTGGGTCATTACCGCTACCGGGGTAACTCCAGATATTGTTCTTACCAATTTCCTCATGGTAGACTTCCTTTGAGAGAATAATGATCAGTCTAGCAGATTTTAGCTAGTAACGACAATCAGAAATTTCTTGGTGGGTATGAGATGCGTAATACCCTCTCTTCTGAAACATTCGTCTTTTCTGTTTAGTAAAGCAATTTGATTTAACAAGGGTACCTATGGGGGCGGAGCCACTCTTCTAAAACTCCCCTGTTTCCTCTGTGAATGGAAGGGAATAAAGGAGATAGGATGACCAAAGATACATTTAATCAGATAGCATCGGGCTGGTACAACTTCAGGCACTGGTCTATCTTTACCAAAGAGCTTGAGGTGCTGGCAAAGCGCTGGCAGAAGGGCAAGCTGCTTAATCTAGGCTGTGCTCACGGTCCCGACTTTTTGCCTTTCAAGCAAAGCTTTGAGTTATATGGCGTAGACTTTTCGTCTGAGATGATAAAATATGCTCAAAAATACGCTCAGAAATTCAATTTTGAGGTAAAGCTAGATGTAGCTGATGTCAGGCAACTACCCTACCCTGATGAAACTTTTGAACAGGCGATATCGATAGCCACCTATCATCATATAAAGGGTGAAACAGAAAGGCAGAAGGCGTTGGATGAACTAAAACGGGTTCTAAAGCCAGGGGGCGAAGCTTTTATCACCGTGTGGAACTACTATCAATTTAGATTCTGGCTTAAGCCTAGAGAGACAACTGTGCCCTGGCGGCAAAAGCATAAGACCTTATATCGCTACTACTACTTGTTTTCCTACGGTGAGTTGGAGAGACTGGTAAAAAAGGCTGGCTTTCAGGTGTTAAAATCATTTTCCGAAAGCACTTATCACTGTCCAGTGAAGTTTTTTTCTAGAAATATATGTCTGCTGGTGAAAAAGAACGATTAAGACAACTGATTTGCTTAATTACAGTTGGATTGGTAACATTACCAAAGCCAGCTATTAGAATTGGACTAACAAATGGAGAAACCAAATGAATAGCAATAGGAGGCTACCGAAAATGCTTATCCCGACAATAATAATGGGTGTAATTGCCGTTGCCCTTTTTATTATTGCCTATCAAAGAGGCGATGGGGAACACATTTTGGGCTTAAAATCGTCCGGCAGCCTTCTGCTTGAGGTTATGCCGTTACTAATCTTTGCCTTCATTGTGGCGGGCATAATTCCGCTTCTTGTCCCCACTGAAACGATATCTAAGTGGGTAGGCGCTGAATCCGGTCTTCGGGGTATCTTAATTGGTTCTGCCATGGGTGGCCTTACGCCGGGTGGCCCCTTTGTTAGTTTACCCATTGCCGCCGGCTTTCTACGTACAGGGGCAAGTATCGGCACCATGGTGGCTTTTATGACTGGGTGGTCATTATTAGCAGTTAGTCGATTGCCGATGGAAGTAGGTCTGATGGGCTGGAAATTCACCGCCATCCGCCTTGCCACTACCTTATTTTTCCCTATAATAGCTGGACTGATAGCTAATCTGTTCTTTTCCCATATCAATGTTTTAGAATGATAACCAAAAACCAGTGGAGGCCAGCCCATGATAATTAAAATTAAGTGTCCTAAGTGCGATGCTGAAAGCACTCTCTCGCTAATTACTGACAGCTATCAGGGACCGTACAAGTGTTGGAAGTGTAGAGGTCTATTTTCTATCAAGCTTGCGGCTGGCAAGTTCAAGAGTTGTGATTCATTAAGTCAGGAAGAGTTTGATAAACTTTTGGAAATAGAAGCCTTAAAAGCCAAGCTCAGCCGACAAGAATAATATGTTGATAGAATAACTAAAGATGACTGTTAAAGCAATTGATGAGAAATGCAGATGTCACGTTTGCGGCAATAAAGTAGTGGTTACCAAGGTCGGTGGTGACACTTTTGTTTGCTACGAGCAGGATATGGAGAAAATAAAACCATCTATAAGCTAATATCTAAGTAGTTGTAAGGAGATTATTGTGCCGGTAGTTATCGTGGAAACTTGGGCAGGAAAAACTGTTGAGCAGAAAAAGCAGCTTGCAGAAGGCATAACTTCCTCGTTTGCCAAAATTGGTGTCTCTCCAGAAGAAGTACATATTATTATCAAAGATAACCCCAAGCACAATTGGGCAATTGGCGGGAAACTGGCTTCAGAATAGCCCCTAACAATGAGCAGTGACTGCCAAATATGAGGCACGGTCTATATGGGGTTTGGGGCAGACGGTCCATCGTTAGTAGTTGTTGAGTGAGGTAAGTGAAGAAATAACGAGAGGTATTCCACCTTATGTTACCTACTAATGTGATAGATGGCTGTGCCCCATTTTTGAGAGTGAGCCTGCTTTAAATAGTTCAGATGTTTCTGAAATGAAACCGATTCTATATTTTCCACGGTCATTATCACCCCATCCTCCTTGTCATTTGAGTAGTAACCACGGCGCAGCCCTGTTTTGTTAAAACCATATTTACGATAAAGGTTCCTGGCGGCGCTATTGGAGGCACGCACCTCTAGAGTAATAAGAAGAGATTTCAATTCCTTAGCTAGGTCTATAAGGGATATGAATAGTAGCTCTCCTATTCCCTTCCGGCGGTAGGATCGGCGTACAGCAAAGTTGATGATATGGGTTTCCCCAGCTATAATCCAGAAGCCAGCAAAGCCAGTAATATACTGCCTATCTGATGGTGGAGCCACTTTATTTCTGAAGATCAGCCTTGAGATAAGCCCTGCTGACTGTCCGGTTTCTTTCCAGGTCATTTCTACTCCGTTAATCACCTTCTCGTTATCACAAGCTACGACATAATGGGCCAGTGGGTTTTTAAACTCACGCTGATAGTTGGTTTGAGGTAATATTGTGGAAAAGTCATCCCGGTCAATTACGGCAATCTGAGAAACATCTTCTTGGCGCATCAAACGCACATAATAGGACAAATTTTCACCTCCTTGAAGACGCACTAGTCTTAGATTTGTTGTTGAATACTCTTTAATTGTAACATATTTCGTTTTCACACTATCTAATTTATCATGAGAAATATAAAATATAGTAATATTAAAAGTTGCTTTTAGCGACTAATTGATTCACTTTTAGATATTACAGTTACAATCTAAAGGGTCTCAAAATGAGGCCTTTTTTTATTTTGGTCAGCACCTATTCTATCTTTACATCAGTGTAGCGTTCCCATTCACTATAAAGACAGCCGCAGTATTGTTGGCGATAAAGATTGAGCGGCTTGGTGATGCGGCGACTATCTGAATAATACTTCCTGAGGTCGGTATAAAAGAATTGTATGCCAATTTCTTCAGCCAGTTCGTTACCAGTTTTCCGCAAGAGGTCGTGCTCCTGGTGAGGACTGATAAACAGACTGGTGGTAAAAGCACTAAAATCGTACTTTATAGCAGTTTCAGCCGTCTTTTTAAGGCGAAGCCAGAAGCAATATCGACAGCGTCCAACTTCGTGCCCCACTATCTTACGGAAATAGTCTATTACGTCATAGCCCTTGGCTATAATCAGTGGAAAATCCATCTGCTTAGCTAGAGAGCGCATCGCCTCCAGGCGTTGCTGGTGCTCAGTATAAGGATGGATATTGGGGTTATACCAGAGGGCGGTAACTTCATATCCCTGCTGCCTCCAGTAGTTAATTGTGTAGGCGGTGCAGTGAGCACAGCAGCAATGAATTAAAACAGACTTCATTTTACAATCTTAGCTTCACACAGGTTATTTATCAAGGATAGTCTGAATAGACATTAACATCTCTTGTAAAATACCTTTCCTTGCCTATGGAAAAAGGGATAAAGGCCTGCTCGCCGCGAAGCTTTGGTAGATGAAGAGCTTTAACAAGTGGAGAGTGGGATTACCTCATAAAAATCTGGATAGCGAAGTAGGTAAAGAATAAATTCTTTACAACAGGGTTGACTGAGACGGTTTTTCTTTAGTGTAGGTTAGGTTGAGGTGTTGATAGGCTAGTCGAGTAGCCAGTCGCCCGCGGGGCGTTCGCTCCAGAAAACCCAACTGCAATAGATAGGGCTCATAGACATCCATAATAGTGTCTGCCTCTTCGCTAATAGAGGCAGCGATGGTCTCCAAACCCACTGGGCCACCATTGAACTTTTCAATGATGGCATAGAGTAGCTTATGGTCAACCTCATCCAAACCGATGGGGTCAACTTCGAGTTTAGATAATGCCTCAACAGCTACTAGCTGGGTAGCTACTCCATCTGCCTTCACCTGAGTATAGTCTCTGACTCGTTTGAGTAAGCGGTTAGCTACTCTGGGTGTGCCCCTAGCCCGACAGGCAATCTCCCTGAGCCCTTCGGTTTCAGCTTTTATTTTGAGAATGGAGGCAGAGCGCAAGAGAATGCTTTCAATAGATGCCTGATCATAAAAATCAAGGCGGTAGACAGCGCCAAAGCGGTCTCGGAGGGGTGGGCTTAATAGAGCAAAACGAGTAGTAGCTCCAATCAAAGTAAAAGCAGGTAGGTTCAATCGCAGACTTCTAGCACCGGGCCCCTTGCCAATGATAATATCCAAGGCCCCCTCTTCCATAGCTGGGTACAATATCTCTTCCACCGCTCGGCTTAAGCGATGGACCTCATCAATAAAAAGAATATCGTGGCTACGCAGGTTGGTCAGGATAGCTGCTAAGTCTCCGCTACGCTCTATTGCTGGACCTGAGGTAACTCTGATATTAACCCCCATCTCAACGGCTATTATGTAAGCCAGAGTCGTCTTCCCCAGACCAGGTGGACCGTAAAGTAAGATATGGTCCAACGCCTCACTTCTGCCTTTGGCAGCAATGACAGCTATATCTAGGTTTTCCTTTATTCTAGTCTGTCCAATAAAGTCATCAAGGTGCCGGGGGCGGAGACTAGAATCAAGCGGTATGTCTTCAGTGTCGGGTTTACTCGAAATAATACGCTCTATTGTCTTTCACTCCCTAGGTGTTATGTAAAATAAAAGGGATTCTACCATGTTGCCTATCTTCTCCAGTAATTATACTACATCTTCATCCGGGCTAGGCTAAATCCAGATAATAAAGTAGAGCCGCCCTATTAATCTATGCGGCTCCCATTATCTAAAATCAATCAATCCACCTTTTAAGAAAGCTTAGTTTTTTCGACTCTTTTTTGTCTTTTTAATCGGTGGTGCTTTCTCCAGAACCAGCTC
>CAJWSH010000057.1 GCA_913046255.1 uncultured Dehalococcoidales bacterium | reverse complement strand
CATCAATATTCAGTCGAGGACGCAGCTCTAGGCCAGCCAGCTGTACGGCTGCCAGATCGGAAAGACGCTTAGAAAGGCGGGATAGATTCTTAGTTGGCAAAGTGAAACCGGCTGCCTGTGAGTGCCCACCAAAGCGACTTAAGAAACTGCGACACGTATTTATGGCTAGAATAATATTAAACTCAGGGATGCTGCGGCAGCTAGCGGTACTGAACTGCTCACCGATTTTGATGACTATAGACGGACAATAGAATTCGTTCGCCAGTTTGCCGGCTATTAACCCTAGGATGCCGGCCGGGTAGTCTTTGTCGCTGACTATCAGAAGTGGTGTCACCCCCTTATCCAGTATTTGCTCTCTGGCTTTACCCAGCGCTACGGTTGTTAGTTTTCGCCTCTCAGTGTTTTTTTCTTCCAGCCAGCTTGCCAACTTTCTTGCTTCGTCTGGCGAATCAGTCATTAATAATCTATAGCTGGCCATAGCATGTTCTAGTCTACCGGCAGCGTTTAAACACGGCCCCAGAACCCAGGAGATACTTTCCGAGCTAAGGCTCCCTGAATTCAGTTTGCTCAGAGTGGTTAACTCTCTAATTCCAAGTCGAGGCACAGTATTTAATAGTTTAAGCCCTTGTTTAACTAGATAGCGGTTTTCTCCCAGTAGGGGCATCATGTCAGCTACAGTACCCAGTGCCACTAGGTCCAGCATTTCGTCAAGTAGCTCTTCTTTACCCATTCCCTGGTATAGGGCTTCAAGAAGTTTGAAGGCTACTCCGACCCCGGCCAATTCTGAAAGAAGGTAGTCTGAGTCAATTCTTTTGGGATTGACTACCGCAATGGCCGAGGGAAGCTCATCCAGAGGAGTATGATGGTCAGTGATGATTAGATCAAGCCCCTTCTGTTTTGCCGTCTCGGCTGAAGATAACCCAGTAATGCCACAGTCCACTGTAATAATCAGACTGACGCCCTGTCGCTGAAGAGCGTTAAGGGCGGTGGTGTTAAGTCCGTGGCCTTCTCTTGTGCGGTGAGGTATATAAGGGATGGTCTTGCCACCAAGAGTGGTGAGGCCCTTAACCAGTAGGGCAGTGCCAGTGATGCCATCAACATCAAAGTCACCATAGATGCCAATCTTTTCCCCAGAGAGCAAAGCTTGGTAAATTCTGGCGACCGCTTGATGTGTGTCCGGTAGTAGCAGCGGATTGCCAGCTAGGCGCTTATCAGCAGCGATGAATAATTTTATCTTTGATGGTTCAGTGAGACCGCGATTGTATAGCAGTTGGCTTATTATGGGTGAGTAACCAGATGTATTAATTGGATGTTTAGCTGGAATAGATGGCAGGAGGTGCCAACGAAAGTGATTCAAGCCTAGGCCTCACTATACTGCCGGAATATCAGGCTTGAATTATGACCGCCGAAGCCGAAGGAATTGGATAGAGCAGTGGTAATCTTGGCCCGGCGAGCTACATTGGGAACATAATCCAGGTCGCATTCAGGATCGGGATTAATGAGGTTTATGGTCGGTGGTATTATCCCGTTTAAGATAGTCATGATGCAGATGGCGGCTTCAACGGCACCGGCAGCCCCTATCATATGGCCTATCATTGATTTGGTAGAGCTTATCATGATGTTATGGGCATTTTCGCCAAACACAGTCTTTATCGCCATGGTTTCCATTTTGTCGTTTAATGCGGTTGATGTGCCATGAGCATTGATATAGTCAACTTCAGTGGGCTTAATTTTGGCTTTATCCAGGGCTATTTGCACAGCCCGAGCGGCCCCTTCTCCGTTTGAAGTAGGCTGAGTGACATGAAAGGCATCAGCGCTGGCGCCATAGGCTATGATTTCGGCTAAGATATCAGCCCCGCGCTCCTGGGCGTGGGCTAGACTTTCTAGGACTAGGACTGCAGAACCTTCACTGATCACAAAACCATCTCGTGTAGTGTCAAAGGGGCGGGAAGCAAGCTTGGGCTCGTTATTTCTGGTTGATAAAGCTTTTAAGGCGTTAAAGGCGGCGAAGCCTATCGGAGTCATTATCGACTCACTACCTCCGGCAAGCATAGCCTGGGTATCACCATGCTTAATCATTTCATAGGCGCCGCCAATGGCATCTGAGCCGCTGGAGCAGGCAGATGTGGTGCACAGATTCGGCCCCTTTAACCCCAGTGAAATTGACACCTGTGATGCGGCCATGTCGGTAATCATCATTGGTACCAGAAAAGGGCTTACTCGGCTTGGGCCCCTTCCTATTAGCACTTTCATCTGTTCAAACAGGGTAGTCAGTCCACCGATGCCACTGCCAAGGATAATACCGATATCGTTCTGGTTGTCCGAATTGATTTGGAGCTTGGATTGTTCCATGGCCTGTTGGCTGGCAGCCACTGCCAATTGGGCAAAGCGGTCCATGTGGCGGGCTTCCTTGTGGCTGATAAAGTCGGTGGCACAAAAGCCTTTTACTTCGCCACCGAATTTGGTGTCCAGAGGCTCGGTATCGAACAGGGTAATATAGTCAATTCCCGATTTACCAGAAGTGAGCCCATCCCAAGTGGTAGCAGTATCTAGCCCAAGTGGGCTTAAAATACCCATTCCAGTGACGACGACACGGCTCTTTGTCTCAGACATAACTATAAGTATTGGGGGAAATTGCTATATTATTTATATCATAATCCTAGCTTATCTGCAAGAAAGAGGATCGTTTGGTATAATAACGATTCAATTAACTAGTCGATTCTATGATGGGATTGTGATTGGGAATGACTGAAATGCTTCGGAATACCAGGGTTGCCCTAGACACGCTGGGCTGCAAATTAAATCAGGCAGAAACTGAGCTTTTAGTTAGAGAGTTTGCCAAGGCAGGTTACCAACTGGTATCTGCGACTGATGAAGTGGATATATATATTCTTAATACCTGCACTGTCACTCATATTGCTGATCGCAAATCCCGACATTTACTGAGACTAGCTCAGCGTCGAAATCCCAATGCTTTTATTGTGGCTATCGGTTGTTATGCCCAGCGGGCTTCGGAGATGCTGAGTCGACTTGATGAGGTTGATCTTGTACTGGGTAATAGCCAAAAACAGCATGTATTGAGCCTTCTTGAGGAACGAGGTTGCATGCCTCAATCATTTGGTGTTCAAGATGAATTACCAAGCCGCCACTATAGTAACCTAAGAAATCGCGCCTTTATCAAGATTCAGAACGGTTGTGACAATTTCTGTGCCTATTGTATTGTGCCACTGGTACGTACTGAAAAGAAAAGCCTGTCGGCGGAGCAGATTATTACTGAGGTCAGAGCAAGGATAGCCGAGGGTTATAAAGAGGTGGTATTAACCGGTACCGATATTGGCTCATATAACCATAATGGACTTAAGCTGAGAGAACTACTTGAGCGGATATTGGCTGAGACTGATGTTAGGCGATTGAGATTGTCTTCGCTTCAGCCCCAGGAAATAACCAATGAGCTTGTAGATTTTTGGCACGAGCCGAGACTATGTTGCCATTTTCATCTCTCTCTCCAGAGTGGCAGTAACGAGGTTCTTGGGCGGATGAAACGGCACTACTCGACTCAGGATTTTGAGAGAGCGGTCGCTTTAATCCGCTCTCTAATGCCTGAAGTAGCTATTACCACTGATATTATCGTCGGCTTCCCCGGCGAGACCGATAGTGAATTCCAAGAGAGCTACAGTTTTTGTCAGAAGACGGCATTTGCCCGCATTCATGTTTTCCCTTACTCATCACGCCCCACAACTGCCGCTGCCCAGATGCCAAAACAGGTAACAACTAGGGTTAAGAAGCAGCGAAGCCAAAAGATGCTGATTTTAGCTGAAGAAAGCGCTCTGAAGTTCAGAGAGCAATTTTTGGGTAAGATTATGCCCGTTCTGTGGGAGCAAAAGTCTAATGGCATCTGGTTAGGTCTTAGCGATAACTACATTAAGGTATATATCAGAAACGATAATGATTTGACCAATGAGCTATTGGCGGTAAAACTGGTGAAGATTTACAAGGATGGGGTGTGGGGGGAGGCCGAGAACGAGACGGATAAGCGGAAAGAAACATGAACGAGAAAGGATAACGAAGAAAGTTCATAAAAGGGGGCAAGGCTGGTTTAGATAGCATAATTGAAAGCTAGAAGAAACTGATTTCTGCTAGCTATGCCGTTATCCTATCGAATTTGGTATAGTACCACATAACTGATACGGATGACATGTTTTTAAAGGGACATTTTATAGGTGTTATTCTACTTTCTGCTGGTATTGCAGAATTTATTCTTGCAGACCAATCCAGGCTAAAGAGTCAAATGATGCAAAAAGAAACAGAACGCTTTGGGTGGGATAGTTGGTGATATTGGACCACAGACTAGGCATATTGAATAACAAAGAGATAAGTCAACTGAATGAGCATAGAAAGCTACGAAATTGCCTTGTTCATGTCAAAGCCGATAAATTGGCTAGAATGGCCATGAAGAGGTATAAGGGTTCGGGTTTGAATCATTCTCACTTAAACGCCGGACCTTATTTGTATTCGTTTGGGAAAGAGATATAGAAAAAGGTGCTTTTATCATTTACTGTTAATCAGATATTTAACTGTGAAGTTCTGTAGTGGGAAGTCGTAATTTTATCTCTACTTCATCTCCAACATCAAAACCACTGAAGTCTCAATCTGTCTCTTAGAGATATCCCAGTAGATCTCTAATAGTTCATCTTTGTTGGGTTGGAGCTTAAAGCCGTGCTTTTCATAGAAGCTTATTGCCCATTTAGCACTAGCCCAAGTGCCAACTAAGATGCGAGAGGTAGTAACCATCCTCTTAATATAATCAAGTAGCTTGCTGGCTATGTTCTTTTTCTGCCACTGTGGCAGAATATAAGTGTGACGGATGAGAGTTACGTCTTTAACTGGTTCAAAGCCCATTATGCCCACCAACTCACCATGTGCTGCTTCCCAACCATAGAAGACAATGCGTTCAAATTCCCGTTCAAGTTCTTCAAGGCTCATATAGGGCTGGTGGTAGCAGTCAGTCGGTATTTTACCATCATAGGCTCTGGCGGCTTCATCGATGATAAGGTATACTTGGTATGTATCATCTGGCTGGCATTTGCGAATCATAGGCATTTATTGTAGCATATTTAATAGGTGAAAACTGGAAAACTATTTTAGTCTGGTATGGTGGTTAAAAGGGGTAGAGTCTCTCTTCTTCTATTTCCTCTTCTTTTTTGAAGAAGAGGGGGAATTAAAAAGGTGAGGTTAGTACTCATTTCAATATTGGCATCTGACAACTAAATAAGGTAATATAATCATAGCGAAAGAGCGTTTATTTTGTGAGAGGTGCTATGCACACTATTTTTACCAAAGAGTTTAAGCCCAAAAGAATAATTGATAACCCTTTTGAGAGTGAGCTCAGGGCGTGGACGCTGGAGAGAGGTGGCACTATCACTGAGTTCGGCAACCTCTCTGTAGTTACTAAGACACGAAACCGTAGCGCCAAGTTTACTGAAGTGGTGTTGGAAGAGTTTAATCAGAAGAACAGGCAGCTTGTGTGTGAGGTTATGAATTATTTAAGTACTAAGGAAATGCTTATGCTTGACCGAGTAATTTGCCAAAACCCGGGTTATAAGAAAAACTGTCGCCTCTATGTTACCGCCGATTATCCTCGACTGCCGCTCATGTGGGGTAATACTCTATTCCCCTCGGAGGGAGATGAGCCGGATTTTACTGTTATTACTGTTCCAGAATGGTCGGAGAAAAAAGTCCTTGTCTTTCCTGAATCGGGAATGACTCTTGTTCTGGGCACTGATTATAAGGGTGAGAATAAAAAAGCGATGCTGCGTCAAATAATGTACCGAGCCAAAAAAGATGGTAATCTCGGGCTTCATGCCGCTAGTAAAATACTGAGGATAAGGCGTAACGGTGAGTTAAGGGATTTTGGCTTTCTTCTCTTTGGCCTAAGTGGTACCGGCAAAACATCGCTGTCCTGCCATTCTCATTGGTTGCACTATCCAGAGAGAGTGGTCATTCGTCAGGATGATGTGGTGATACTGCGTTCCGATGGTAGTGCTATCGGTACCGAGGAGTCCTACTATCTGAAAACTGAAGGATTGGAGCCCGGTGCACAACCACTTCTATATGCGGCAGCGATAAGCCCACGGGCGATACTGGAAAATGTCTGGGTGGATCGTACAACTGGTAGGGTGGACTTTGCAAACTCTACGTTGACTTCAAATGGTCGTGGCATGGTAAAAAGGCGAGACATTGCTTTTACTGACAATGAGGTTGACCTGCCGAAGGTTGACTATATGGTATTTATTACCCGTCGCTATGACATTATGCCCCCGGTAGTTAGGCTTACTTCGGAATGGGCTGCGGCCGCCTTTATGTTAGGTGAATCGGTGGAGACTTCGGCTGGTGACCCTTCCCAAGCCGGCAAGTCATTAAG
>CAJWSH010000056.1 GCA_913046255.1 uncultured Dehalococcoidales bacterium | reverse complement strand
CCGATAGGGCAGTTCCAGCTTCTGACAGACTGCTTCAGCATTAGCCACCATCTTTTCCAATTCTTCATTAGAATTATCTGGTTCGGTGAATTTGTATAGCTCAACTTTATCAAACTGGTGGCCCCGTTTTATGCCCCGGGTGTCTTTGCCAGCTGACATCTTCTCCCGCCTGAAGCAGGATGTGTAAGCGACATAGTAGATGGGGAGCTTCCCTGGTGGTATGATTTCATCGCGATGCAGGTTGGTTAGCGGCACCTCAGCGGTAGGTACAAACCACAGGTCGTCTTCGGTATCGTGATACAGGTTATCGGCAAACTTGGGCAAATTGCCGGATCCGATCATACATTCGCGTTTTACCATAAATGGTAGATATACTTCCTGGTAATTGTGTTTGCCGGTGTGTAGCTCAAGCATAAAAGAGATAACGGCTCTCTGTAGTCGAGCACCCGGACCTTTAAGGATGTAAAAACGAGTACCAGATAGCTTTACTCCCCGCTCAAAGTCAATCATGCCAAGGGTTTCGCCTAGTTTCCAGTGAGGGGCTGGTACAAAATCAAATTCTGGTGGTTCTCTCCAGGAGCGCACCACGATATTATCGTTCTCATTTTTACCCAGCGGGACCGAGGGCTGGGGGATACTGGGCACTTGTAGTAGAAATTCATTAAGCTGGCTATTTAGATTTCTGACCTCTTCCTCAATCTTTTTAATTCTATCTCTGAGTCGACGTGCTTTATCCTGGGCCTCTGTCTCTCTTTGGCGAGCCATTTCTTTACGAGCATACCTTAATTCTTCTAACTCTTGAGTCTTCTGACGCCGAATCTCATCAAACTTCAAGATTTCATCCAGTGGCGCACTATCCTGTCGGTTGGCAACTGCCTGTTGAACCAGTTTTACATTGTCACGAATAAATTTAAGGTCAATCATGAATTTTACCCTGGATTTTTATTTGGTAATTCTTACTTTTAGAGATTACTTATTAGAAAAACATTATTTAGATAAGAGATTTCACCCTCTTTGATTTTCTTTTATTCCTTCTCCTTTAGCTGCGGGAAAAATATTACCTCGCGGATCGATTGCTGACCTGTTAGCAGCATCACCAATCGATCAATGCCCACGCCCAACCCACCGGTAGGTGGCATACCATACTCCAATGCCAGCAAAAAATCTTCATCAATAGTCTCAGTCTCACCTTCTGTAAACCGTCTCTCTTGCTGCTGCTCAAAACGCTGTCTCTGTTCAACAGGGTCATTTAATTCAGTGAAGGCATTGGCAATCTCCATACCACCGGCAAAGGCTTCAAAGCGCTCAACTAACCGCTCATCACCGGGTTTTACCTTGGCCAGCGGTGACATCTCAACCGGGTAATCACAAAGAAAGGTAGGATTTATCAGATTTGGCTCAACAAAGGTTGAAATAAGCTCGTCGATAAGCCGTCCCCGGTCTTTAGTCGGGTCAACATCTATTTTTAACCGCAGCATCTCGCCTCTTAATGAGTCGGCATCAGGAAATTTATTGAAGTCAATGCCGCTATATTTAATAATTGCTTGGTGCAGTTCCAAGCGCTGCCACGGCGGCGCAAAATCAATTTTATTATCACCGAATTTTATTTCATAGCTACCGGTGAGCTCCTTGGTAATGCATGATGCCATTTCCTCAAACATACTCATAACATCATTATAGTCAGCATAGGCCTGATAGCTTTCCAACATGGTGAATTCAGGGTTGTGCTTTGTAGAGATACCTTCATTACGAAAAATTCGCCCCAACTCATAGACCCGGTCAAAACCACCGATAATTAGACGTTTAAGATGAAGCTCAAGGGCAATACGCAGATAGAAATCATGGTCAAGACTATGGTAGTGAGTGATAAATGGGTGGGCAAGAGCACCACCAGCCGACATCTGCATTATTGGTGTTTCTACCTCCAGAAAGTCTTGCTGGTTTAAGAACTGCCGTATAGCAGCAATAACCTGACTGCGTACACGGAAGGTTTCTTCAGTCTCAGGATTAGCAATAAGATCTAGATAGCGTTGGCGGTAACGCGTGTCAACATCCTGAAGACCATGCCATTTCTCCGGTAATGGGTGCAGCGACTTAGACAGGAGGGTAAAATCTCCTACCAGAATGGTAGGTTCGCCACTCTTTGTCCGAAGCAAATTGCCTTCGACTCCGATGATATCGCCAATATCCAGATCGTTAAACAGTTGAATCTGGCCTTTATCAAATTTATTTATATTTTGGAATAACAGTTGGACCTTACCTGAACCATCACGGATATCAACAAATGCACTTTTACCCATCAAACGTCTTGCTATAATCCGCCCGGCGACACTTACTTCCTCCGCCTGAGCCAAATCATTTTCTTTTTGCCTAAGTAGAGTTACCGCTTGCTCGGTAGTGTGAGTTCGTTTATAGCGATGAGGATACGGGTTAATGCCACGAGCACGAATTCCCTCAAGTTTCTCCAGCCTCTGCCTCACGATACGATCTAATCTTGCTGCCATCTTTCCCCTATCTAATTTAAGAATATGCTACAAAAATTGAAATGCCTTTATTTCTCAGTTATATATACAGCTTTAGTTATTATATTTTATCCTGATACTATAGTAAAGCAGTTCGGTTTTATCTACCCAGCTGCTTCAAACTATCCAACCAGACGGCTGACTTTAGCTCTCGCTCTAAAAGGTATCTGAGGTAGCTTCTCATTAGTTGTTCCAGTTCAGAGCCCAGTTCCTGGTTCATTCTCAGTCTACCGATAGTGGTATAGTCACAATCTTGAAGTAATCTGAGTACCTTTAGTCCGTTAATTGAAACAGGATAAATAAGGGGCTGACTCTGGGTGCAGCTTGGGCACAGCATACCGCCGGCACTGAGCCAGAATGAGTTGATAACGGGCTTAAGTGGCAGGCGACAAGAGACACATAGCATGAGTTGTGGGCGGTATCCGACTAGCTCAAGTAGGTTTAGTTCAAAGTAGCGAAGGAGCAGTTCATTATCGCCACCCTGACACAGCTGCTGCATGGTTTCAAGCAATAGCCTAAACAGAGGCTTATTTTCAATATGGTCGGCGGTAAACTGGTTAACCAACTCGATGGCGTAGAGTGCATACGAAGTAAGGTCCAGGTCACTCTTAAGTTCAAAAAAGCTGCTAATAGTCTGGCTACCGATTATGGTATCCAGGTTTCGTCCTCGGATTAATGATATTTGGCTGTGGGTAAGCAGTTCCAAGTGCCCCGATAGCTTGCTTCTAGGACGCCTTACCCCCTTGGCTACCCCATGAATCTTGCCCAAGTGGGGAGTATATAGGGCAAGGATTCTATCTGCCTCACCCAGCTTAGTCTTCTTGATAATAACGGCTTCTGTCTGGTAATTTCGTGGTTTAGTCATTTTGGACTACTTTTGTTTAGCGTTTGATGCTGTTGATAAACTGTCGCAACGAGTCTCTTGTATTTTCTTTATTGTGCCACCTTTAAAAATCACTGACAGCATCATGTATCGCAATTATTCCACAAAATTTACATGTTGCCAAGGGATAGTTATCAAACATTTCATACAACCACCGTGGTTGGTTGTCAAAATATTCCAGATGGAAAGTAGCTAATACGAGCTACTTTCCATTGTGACTAATAACTTAGAGGAAATTACAATGTCTTTATTATGCGTTGTTTACTATCAAGAAAACTGATGGAGAAGACTGGGGTTTCAAAAAGATCGGTTAATAACAGTAATTGTTATATTAGATTATCAACTATGATATTACCAAACTACAGATGCTTCTATTGCTTACTTCAGTGAGTTAACAAGTTGAATCATCAATATGTTTTTTAGTCTGAGGATAAAGCCTTGTCAGTTCTGCGCATCCGCTATTATCTGAGCTTCCAGCGTATCTACAACAATCGTTCCTGTCTCCGAAGGATGGGCCTCGCAATGATAACTGAAAACACCAGCTTCATAAAAAGTATAATTGAGTGTGTCGCTAACACTCGTAAAGTCACCATGGAAAAGGCCGGTATCACTGGTAACAGTATGGTGGTTTGTACCAGGAAGTATAAGTCTTATTGATGGGCTTATATTGGTCCATGCAACTGTGGTCCCTATGGGTATAGTGACAGTTTCTGGTACGAAGTATGTCAAGTAAGTAAGCGCTTGACTTCGGGAGCCTGTGCTACCCAATGTTATAAAGACAGATGGTGCTGGTGGCATCTTTTCAATGGTAGCACTTGCACTGATTTCCACCTCGCTTTCGTTACCAGCCGTATCCACAGTAGTTACAGCAAACCAATAATCGGTGTCCTCCAGGAAAGCAAACAGAGCCACTTGAAGTCCTGAGTCCTTGTTGTACCTGGTTACTTGATAGGTAGCATCTGCCCTATCGTAGATTTGGCTAACGGGTGAGAGCCCACTAACATCTGTTATTTCTGTCTCAGCAGCATAAACAGAATAATAGGCAAAGTCATTGGCATTACTTGGGATCCAAGCCAGATCTACCTGACCGTGACGATCATGAGAGACATTGGTTGCGACTAGTCCGGTTATCGCCGAAGGTGGCATCCTGCTTTCCTGAGTAGTAAGTATTAGCGTGCCTAGCACGAGCATTGGTACTATTGGTATCGCGGCCAGAAATCCAAACACTAATAACTTTTGCTTGAAAGCCACTGTTTCCCCCCTTCTTCCCATCCTCCACCATTTATCCGCAACAAAACTGCCAGGTACGCCTTTTAATAATACAATCCCTGCCAGATAATCACTGTAGGGTACCCCGTAGGGACCTTAAACACTGGCGTAATTGTACAGAAGGATATTAGTATTGTCAAGCTACAGATATGTCTACTGCTTACTCTTCTACTACAATAACCCTTCCTGTCTCCCAGATATGGAGCGCACAATGATAGTCGAAAACGCCAGCCTCAGTAAAAGTGTAACTGAATACGTTATTCTTTTCCGTTAACTCAGCATGGAAAAGGCCGGTATCACTGGTAACAGTATGCAACCTTCTAACGAAGTAACAAACAATATCTACATCGTCCATGTTAGCCCAGGCAACTGTAGTCCCTATGGGGACAGTTAGAGGAGTGGGTGAAAATGGGCCTTCATCGCCCCCTATCAAATCATCCTCTATCTCTTCTAGTTGGCCAATCCCATTGTCGATACCTCTGCGAGTCACTACTATAAAGAAGTCCGGTTTTGGGGGTGGTGGTGGCATAAGTTCAATGGTAGCACTTATACTGGCTCCTATTTCACTTTCATTACCAGCCGTATCCACAGCAGTTACGGCAAACCAGTATTCGGTGTTCTCCAAGAAAGCAAACAGAGCCAACTGAAGCCCGGGCATCCTATATTTGGTTGTCTCATAGGCAACATCTATTCTATCGTTGATTCGCCCGACAGGGGAGAGTTCGGTGATATCTGTTATTTCTGTCTCAGCAGCATAAATGGAGTAATAGGCAAAGTCACTGGCATCACTTGGGTTCCAGGCCAGATCTATCTGCCCATGATGGGCAAAAGAGGTATCGGTTGCGATTAGACCGGTTATTACTGAGGGTGGTGTCCTGCGTTCGTTGGTAGTAAGGACCAGCACTAGTATTAGTGCTGTTAGTATTGCGGCCAGTACCCCAAACACCAGGAGTCCTTTTCTTAAAGCCACTATTTCCTCTCCTCTATTACTTGCCCACAACAAAAACCAGGTACGCCTTTTAATAATACAATCCCTGCCAGATAATCACTGTAGAATACCCCGCAGAGACCTTAAGCGCTGGAATAATTGTATAGAAGGATATTATTATTGTCAAATGTTATTATATGGAATAAGAAATAGAGCTGGCTTCGGCATCATAAAGAGCAAATTTACTTATCGATTCTATTTAAGATCATCTTCTCTTTACTCTACTACAATAACCTCTCCTGCCAAAACCCTTTCTGGCAGCCATGGCAAAGCCACTCCAATCTGATCGTAATAACCGAAAACACCAGCCTCAGTAAAAGTGTAAGTGAATACAATATCCCAACTTGTTAAGTCACCATGGAAAAGGCCGGTATCACTGGTAACAGTATGCGGATTAGTAACAGTATAACAATTAAGATCTACCTCGTCCATGTTAGTCCAGGCAACTGTAGTCCCTATGGGGACAGTTACAGTCTCTGGTTGGAATCCCATATACATCACTCTTATAAATACAGTTGGTATTGGGGGTGGTGCTGGCATCTTTTCAATGATGGCACTTATACTGGTTCCCACCTCGCTTTCGTTACCAGTCGCATCCACAGCGGTTACGGCAAACCAGTATTCGGTATCCTCCAGGAAAGCAAACAGAGCTAACTTGATCCCTGGTACTCCGTACCTGGTTGTCTCAAAGGTAACATCTGTTCTATCGTTAATTCGTCCAACAGGGGAGAGTCCGGCGATATCTGTTATCTCTGCCTCAGCGGCATAAACGG
>CAJWSH010000055.1 GCA_913046255.1 uncultured Dehalococcoidales bacterium | reverse complement strand
ATTATTCCCAAAAAGCACTTTGCTTCCCTTAATCAGCTTACCGAAAAAGAGATGCCTTTACTAGGGCGTATGATTAGTGTGGCAAGGAAGCTAGCTAAGACAGAGAGTATCTTTGAGAGTGGCTATCGCCTGATTATAAACTGCGGCAAGGAAGGTGGACAGCTGGTACCACATCTCCACCTACATCTTTTGGGCGGGAGACAGCTTCTAGACAAGCTCAGTTAATTGTTGGTAGGCTTTTTGATGAGAGAAAGATGAGCAGTCCGACTATACTCTTGGCATCACAGATAGCGCCTGAGGCTATTAGCTCGGGAATCTGATCCAGAGCTACTCGGACCAGTTCAATATCTTCGGTGTCCTCGGCTATGAGCTGGGCGGGGCTAAGGTCGGTTGCCAGAAAAAGGTGGAGGTACTCTGTGCAGTAACCCGGAGAGGCATAAAATCCACCTAACTTGCTTACTTTCTTTGGCAAATATCCAGTTTCCTCACGAAGCTCTCTCTGGACAGTGCTAGGCGGATCTTCACCAACTTCAATGCCGCCGGCTGGTATCTCCAGCAGTTCTTTTTCTATTGGTTTACGAAACTGTTTGACTAGGAGCACATTATCATCGCTGTCCATGGCTACTATAGCTACACAGTCGCCGTGCTCTATAATCTCCCGTTTGGTCTGTCGGCCACTGGGGCACTTTACGGTATCAACCCGCAACTTTACTACTTGTCCACTATAGACCAGTCGACTTGCTAGCGTCTTTTCCATCAGATTAAACTTTCACCTCAAGGTGGCAAACCAGAGCTACTTCGTCACAGTTAGGAAATTGAGGACAACGATAGCATTCACCCCAGACCTTATGCGGCAGTTCAGATCTATCTACCAGAGAGAAGCCACACTTTTCAAAGAAAGCTGGGCGGTAGGTCAGGCAAAATACGGTGGCGATACCAAGTCTCTCAGCCTCCTTGAGGCAGGCGGCTATTAGCTTGTCGCCGAGCCCATGTTTCTGGCTCTCTTCAGAGACGACCAGTGACTTTATCTCAGCCAAATCTTCCCAATTAATATGCAGTGCAGCACAGGCCATTACCTGTTCATTTTGTCTCACCACAAAATAGTCCCTGATATTCTCATATATCTCGCTTAAGGGGCGAGCCAGCATCTCGCCCTTATCAGCGAAGTGGTTAATCAGTCTATGTATCTGAGCGGCATCATTGATTTTAGCTTTTTCTACTCGGTAGGTCATAAAACTATCCTTTTAGCTTTTGCTTAAGTGTGCTGTAGAAGAAATTCTTGGGACGGATTCTTAAGAATCTGATTCTACTCAAGCTGCGTTTTACTGTGATTGTAGCACCACTTGATAGCGGCAGAATTATGTGCCCATCAATACTTAAGGTTGTCTGGTGAGTAGTGTTAATCTTGAGCTTGACTGTGGCTGCTGGCGGCAGCACCAAGGCATAATCCAGGCTGAGATGAGGCAGTATCGGTACTAGCAGGTACTCATCAGCTTGTGGATGGAGAATGGGACCACCGGCGGCCAGTGCATAACCGGTACTGCCGGTGGCAGTGGCTGCAATTACTCCGTCAGCTTGATAGGTGGTCAATGGTACATCGTCAATACTGGCGGCAATACTGATAATGCGGGCTATTTCCCCTCGCGATACCACTACATCATTTAGGGCGTAAAATCTTTGGACGCTGTTGCGCTCTTCGTTATTATTATCGATAAGCTCTGCTTCAAGCATAATTCGCTCATCAATCCAGCTTTCTCCAGCTAGTATGGTAGGTAATCTGGTTATGACCTCATCAGGAGTAAGTTCGGTCATAAACCCTAGGTTGCCTAGATTTATACCGGTAATAGGGGTGCGATGGGGAGCCACTGCCTGAGCCGTCCGTAGGATAGTGCCATCACCACCAAAAGTCAGAATCAGGTCTGTGCCAGACACCTTTGTCTTAAGTTGCTCGCTTTCCCAGGCAGAGCTCAACCAGGTAGAAATACTGTTTGAGTCTAAAAATTCAGCTACTTTCTTTGCCAGAGGAAGAGCAGCTTTATTTCTTGGGTGGTAGACAATCCCAATATTTTTCATAAGCTTCGGTTTACTTTTAATGTCGTACAGGTGGTATCACTGCCTAAAGACTGAAAAAAGTGTAGCATTGGGACTATGAGGTGTCAAGATTAGAGACTAGTCTACATCGGCTTATCTACGTCTGGCAACAAATACTATCACCAGGCCGATGGCGGCGATAGCGATGGCCAATATGGGGGCCTTGCCAATCCATGCCGCCAGCCCGATATTGGATAGCAGGATAAGAATAGCTATCAGAATAAAGATAAAACCTAAAATCTGAAGTCGTTGGTGGCGAACCCCTTTTGCCACCGCTTGATTCTTTCGTTTTCTAATCTTGACTGGCGGTTTGCTTTCCTTTGCGGTATTCCCCCCAAGTTGCCTCATTCGCACTACCCCAAAGATGATGAGGGCAACCGCGATTATGATACCAATCTCCGCAAGTCCCAGTTTCATAACATAACTCTACCCTTAAGCTGACTTATGACTGTATAGCATAACATATTTAGCCAAAAAGGTTAAAGTAGAATAACGTACTCTTTTTAGACTGTGAAGGAGGAGCTTTCGGACTCTGGTTCACTCGTAGGCTGGTTCTGTCGATAGATGAAAGAGAAAATCTGAAAGCCGGCTCCAAGTACAATAAGAACAATGCTGAATGTTTGCAAGGGGGCTATGGAATTGCTGGCCAGTTGTTCCAGCCATATTCGGATAGGTGATGGCATATCAACCGCCGCTATCTGCATTTGTAGCTGATTTTTGATAATGAAAACGCTAACAAGTTCAAATACTCCGCAGGTAAGGAAAGTCGAGCCCAACCAGCGACTGACGCCGCGCACTCGGCGGTTAATAAGAATAATACCCGCAAGCGATAGCAGTAGGATGATGATGGAAATGGTAAAGACTGTCTGGGGATAGGCAATATAGTTTCTTATCTGCTCATTCTCAAGTGCTTTATCGGCATCTGCCAGTGCTTGAGTAATCTGTGCCGACATTCCAGGGCCTAACAAGTTTTCGTTAATCTCAAAGGTTGATGGTATCAGCCTGACAAAGTCTTCGTAAAACAGATCGAAGATCTGCTGAAGTTCAGACTCATTTAAGCCCAAGTCGGCCAATTCCGTTGGCGGTGACTTTCGCAATGCTTCCCACAGGGCATCATACAAGTCAGGGCTCTCTTTTAACTTTTCGATAGAGATTACGATGTCAAGACCTTGACTCTTCCCCAAAATGTAATCTGTAATGGGCGCAATTATGTCGTCCATTTCTGATCTTATCCAGGGTTCAAGTTTAATGACGACATCTTCCACATACTCAGTTAAGAATGTCATCCCTCCAGAAATTTCCTCGGTAACCTCCTGAATGACGAAGTATTCTACCAAGAAATATAAATCAACTTTTTTAACTATAGAGACAGTAAGGTCGGTACTTAAAACGGTGTTGTATAGCGTATCTTTCAAATCCAGATTTGGGCTTTCCCCTAGTAGGTAGTCGTAGATGGGATGAATGGCATTACTTATCTCTTCTTCGATTTGGGGCTCAAACTTAGCCAGAGCATCTTGCGTACGTTCAACCAGAGCTTTGATCTCCTGATCCTTAGCTTTTTCAGGCATTTGGGCAACAATAGTGATTTCTTCAGCAATCTCCCGAATAAGAGCTTCGTCCACTTCATCCGCCAGAGAGAGCATATCAAGATTATTCAGTTGAGAGGCAACAAAGTCGGCGCTGAGCACGGTATTGTTTACCGTAAATACCAAACCGAGAGTGGATAGGGACAAGAAAAGAAGAAGACTGAGAAGGCCAACAGCTATGTCTTTGGGCCAGTTCACTCTACCGAGGCTCCTTAATGTGATAAGCTGCCGTCATGGGTTCAAATGCTATCACAGAGCCTCATCTAGTGTCAACTAGTATGGGAAATTCAATATTTCTCTTGACAAGAGTAATTAAAAATGTTAGGATTACTTAGCAGTCTCAGGCTTAGATTGCTAACAGGAGGCTTTAGATGTTGTGTCCTAGAGCGGCGACGATACTCAACTCCATCGCTAAGCAATATATTCCCCGGGCACTGCCGGTATCGTCAACAAGCGTTGCCAATGATTGTGGGCTGACGATAAGCTCAGCTACTATTCGCAATGAGATGACACGTTTGGAGGAGGAGGGCTACATCTTTCGTCCTCATCATGCGGCGGGAAGTATACCTTCGGATAGAGGCTATCGCTATTATGTAGGGACACTAAAGGACATTGAACTTCCCTTGACTGAGCGGCGTTTGATAAGTCACCTTTTTCATCAAGTGGAAAAAGAGTTGGAGGAATGGTTGAATCTGGCGGTAACACTTATAGCTCAGCGAGTGCAGGGTGTAGCCATAGCTACCGTGCCCAAATCAATGGCCAGCCAATTAAGGCATTTTGAGTTGGTTTTGTTGCATGACAATCTGGCGCTGCTTGTACTTGTCTTTCGTGGAGCTAAGGTTAGGCGGCAACTGGTAACCTTTGGTCATGTTATGTCTCAAACTGATTTAGCAGTCATGGCTAACAAGTTAAATGATGCTTATTCCGAGTTGACTGGCTTGCAGATTCGAGCTAAAAAAATGATGCTTTCCCCTGTTGAACAGCAGGTAACTGATTGCCTGCTGGAGATGATGATGGCTGAAGACAAGCAGGAACATGAAGAGCTTTATATTGATGGACTGCACTTTTTACTTAGTCAGCCGGAATTCAGTAGTGGCCAGCGGATGCTGGGCCTGATGGAATTGATTGAGCAAAGAAGGCTGGCAAAGGTTACAGTCCCTGAGGGCTTCGAAGGTTCCGGGGTGCGGGTAATTATCGGTCAGGAGAATAAGGCGGAGGTTATCCAAGATTTAAGTGTTATTATCAGCCGCTATGGTTTGCCTGATGAGGCTGTTGGCACTATAGGTGTCATCGGACCTACTCGAATGCCTTATGCTCACGCTATTTCTACTGTAGGCTATCTGTCATTATTAATGAGCGGACTGGTAGCTGAGCTGTATGGAGGTAGGTCCTCTGAGATGAGCTCATAATGAGAGTTTTGGAAAGGCTTAGCCCTTCATAATCTTCTAGGGGCTGTTAGCTGGGTGAAGCCCTTCTTAAAAAACTAGAAAAACTAGCTCCTTTTGGAGACTTAGATGGAATGGAGTAGACAACAATGATTCAACAAGAGCCAGGGGAAGATCAAACCACGAAAGTAACACAGGAGGTGGCTGAAGTAAAGGAAATAGAGCTAGTAAAGAAAGCTCTGGCTGAGGAAAAGACTAGGGCAGAAGGCTATTTGGCTAGCTGGCAGAGAGCCCAGGCTGATTTTGTTAACTATAAGCGACGCACTGAGCAGAACAGGCAGGAGATGGGGAAGTTTGCCAATTCTGTCCTGATCCTTAGTTTGTTGCCTATTCTTGATGATTTGGAACGAGCTCTTGATTCTGTTCCTCCTCGTCTGGCCAAGCTTGCCTGGGTGGATGGTGTCCGGCTCATCTGGCGCAAGCTCCGAGAAAATCTTCAGGCACAGGGGCTTACCCCTATTGTATCAGAGGGTGAACCATTTGATCCTAACCTACACGAAGCAGCGATGTACAGTAAAGGTAGAGAAGGGGTAGTGGTCAGAGAACTGCAAAAAGGCTATAAGTTATATGACAAGATTCTTCGACCGGCAGTGGTAGCTGTTGGCAATGGCAAAGGGGCCAGGAAGTTATAAAGCAGGATGCGGATGCGAAGGGTTAAATTCCTCAAGTTTAGCTGATAGCTGTTATTTTATTTTAAGGAGGATTAAACTATGTCAAAGGTGATAGGTATTGATTTGGGCACCACTTTTTCGGTGGTAGCCGTTATGGAGGGTGGCGAGCCGGTGGTGATAACTAATGCTGAGGGTAGTCGTATTACGCCATCGGTGGTTGCAGTGAGCAAAAGTGGTGAACGCCTAGTGGGTCAAGTGGCCTGGCGTCAGGCCATTACCAATCCAGAAAATACTATCTCCAGTGTCAAGCGTCTGATAGGACGTAAGTATGACGAGTCCTCGGTGGAGTATGATAGGAAGTTATTACCTTTTAAAATAACCAAGGCAACCAATGGTGATGTCAAGGTGATGATGGGTAACAAGGGGTATAGCCCGGCTGAAATCTCAGCTATGATTTTGCAGAAACTAAAGACAGACGCCGAGGCTTATCTAGGCGAGAAGGTTACTGAGGCAGTAATAACAGTACCTGCCTATTTTAATGATAGCCAGAGGCAGGCAACTAAAGATGCCGGACAAATAGCTGGGCTCAAGGTCTTAAGGATAATTAACGAACCGACCGCTGCCTCACTGGCCTATGGACTAGATAAAAAAAAGGACGAGACTATTGCTGTCTATGACCTCGGTGGTGGCACCTTTGATATATCTATTCTGGAGCTGGGTGAGGGTACCTTTCAGGTCAAGTCAACCAATGGTGATACTCACCTCGGTGGTGATGATTTTGACCAGACAATTATGGACTGGCTGGTTGACGAGTTCAAAAAGGATCAGGGCATAGACCTCAAGCAGGATAAGACGGCCTTGCA
>CAJWSH010000054.1 GCA_913046255.1 uncultured Dehalococcoidales bacterium | reverse complement strand
TGCATGCGCCTTACCTTCTTGTGTTTCAGGTCAGCTACCAGTTCAATATCTACTAAGTGGCCGTCTCTGACTATGCCGATGCGATCACAGACCCGTTCCACCTCAGGCAGAATATGCGAGGAAAGAATTATGGTCTTGCCCCGCTTTTTCTCTTCAAGTAGCAGCTCGTAGAACTGGCGCTGCATCAAGGGGTCAAGTCCTAGGGTGGGTTCATCCAGTATCAGAAGTTCCGGGTCATTCATAAGTGCCTGAATTATAACCAGCTTTTGCTTCATACCTTTGGAGTAGGTCTGGGTCTGGCGACTCAGATCAAGCTCAAACCGCTGCTGGAGCTGGCGCAGGCGCTGTCCATTGTGCCCTTTGTGAAAACTACCCATTAGGGACAGGAACTCACTGCCGATCATGCCGTCATAGAGTACAACATCGCCGGGCACATAGCCTAGGCGCTGGTGTATCTCCAGATAGTTCTGGCGAGTGTCAAGCCCAAAGATCTGGGCATTCCCACGAGTGGACCGGATGAGGTTTAAAAGCAAGCGGATGGTGGTTGTTTTGCCGGCGCCGTTGGGACCCAGAAAGCCAAATATCTCGCCTTGAGCGATCTCTAGATTGAGGTTCTCAATGCCTCGGGTCTTACCGTAGTATTTCGTTAGTCCGAAGGTTTTAATAACCGCCACACCAGACTCCATAGTAATTCTGCTTAGTGGATTGATTAGAATTGGGATTTCCCATTTAAAAAAACTCTATAGTCTTAATTCCCTTCTTAGTTCTCTGTTTAGTTTTTTTGCTGCTACAGTATAGTTTCCGACTGAGTGATTGTCAATAATTCAAAAAAAGATAAATTCCTAGACGTGCAGAATGTAGTTATAACTTTTGAGAGAGAGGTAACAAATAGCCAGAATATCCACCATCACACTAAAAACTTCTCAATCGCCACCGCCAGGCCACTGTGATCAACATCAAGGGTAACATGGTCAGCCACTTTTTTGACCTCATCGGGGGCATTGCCCATAGCCACTGCCAGACCAGCCGTTCCCAGCAATGAAATATCGTTCAGTCCATCACCTACAGCCATAACCTCACTTACTTGTATCCCCAAATATAAAGCCAGAGTCTTTAGCGCTTTACCCTTGGATACCTCAGGGTCAATGATATTTATAAACTCAACGCCGGGGTAAGCCGGAGTTCGGGCAATAGAAAAACGCAGACTATCAACAAACTCATCTTGGAAGCTTCTAGCTTTGGCCTTTTCCTCAGGTGTAGACACCACCAGTTCTACCTTGATGATGCACTCATGCTCCCAGATGCCACTAAAATCGACAAATGTCGGCTCCACCCTGAAGAAACGGCGGTGGATTTCATCCGACCAGTGCTCCCGCTCGGCAAAAAAGTGATCTCTAGAATAAAGCTCAAGATGTATATCATTTAAGCGGGCAAAGTTAACTGCCTGTTTGACCACTTCCGTTTTTAACGGCCGAGCATAGATCTCCTCACTACCAGTGGTATTGCTGACTAAAGCACCGTCAAAGAATATATGAACGCCATCCAACGACAATAGCTCAATGATTGGCAGGCAGGCTATAATTACCCGTCCAGTAGATAGCGAGACCTTTACGCCCTTAGCAGCCGCTTTAGCCAGCATCACCCTGTTCTCAGTCGAGATGGCACCATCCTTATCTACCAGAGTACCATCTACATCTATGAGTAAAAGTTTATAACGATTATTTCCCAATCTCATCCCTTTTGGTTTTATGAGGTAGCTCTCCATCTTTAGCCTCTTCCCTTAGTAAGAAAGAGGAAACTGCTTGTAAAAGAGGGACTTCGTCTCTTTAAAACTCTCTGTAGATATTTGGAACTTTTACCTTTCTTAAACTCTCTTTCAAAGTGAGGTAGACAATCTTATACCCTAGCTACTAATTTTTAATAACAGAATTCTTTAGCGTGCCTATCAGCTTTATCTTTACCTCTACAGTGTCGCCGGGGTACATGACGCCAATGCCGTTGGGGGTGCCGGTGGTGATAATATCACCCGGCAGCAGGGTCATCACGTTTGAGATAAAGTTTATGATTTCTGGGATAGAATAGATGAGGTCACTGGTATTACCCTGCTGTTTAATCTTACCGTTAAGAAAAGTCTCAACAATCACACTATCAGATTCAAGCTCGGTTTCAATACAAGGCCCCACAGCGGCAAAGGTGTCAGAAACTTTGGCCCTGGTCCACTGCTTGTCATGATTCTGGGAATCACGGACGGTAACATTATTAAAGCAGGTGTAACCCAGTACATAGTCCATGGCATCTTTGATGGATACCCGCCACATTGGTTTTTTTATCACCACTGCCAGCTCACCTTCATAGCCCACCATGGCTGAGGTAGAAGGACAAATAATATTATCTTCCGACCCAATCACCGTTGTTGACGGTTTTAAGAAAATTAGTGGCGCATCAGGTACTGGCAGGTTGAGTTCTTTGGCATAAGTATGGTAATTAAGTCCTAGAGTTACTATCTTGGAGGGGGCGCATGGTGGCAAAAGTTCAACCTGATCCGACTGGTAATAATGGTCAGTTAATCTAATATGGCGAAAAGGCTCACCTTCTATCTCCTGAATAGCTGTGCCGCTTATTTCACCATACCTGGCCTTACCGTCAAAGGAAAAACGAACAATCTTCATTACTCAAAAAGTATTTTAACTTGTGTAAGTAAAAAAGTGCAAGAGGAAAGCTGCAGCCGACGATAAAAGTGTGTACACTCATCTCCCTTGACACAAGTAAGAGTGGATTGTTAGAATATGACGGCTTCACTTCGTTATTCGGCTACAGACACTAGGTTTTTATTAAGGAGTTCTTCGATTGATACAGGAGAGAACATTTGCCAGTTCCTCACTATTAGAGCCAACCGCCACGGGTCTGGTTTCAATCTTCATCGGTGATGGTAAAGGCAAGACCACAGCTGCCATAGGAACAGTCATACGAGCCGTTGGTCACGGATTGCGGGTATTTGTTGTCTTTTTTATGAAAGGTAGAGACTATGTCCATGGGGAATTTGCTGTTCTAGATAAATTACCTAACGTTACCATGACGAGCTTCGGACAGAAGGGTTGGATAGTTAAAGATGATGTCAAGCCAGAGCATAAAAAACAGGCAGCGTTGGCTTTAACCAGCGCACGTGAGGCCATGCTCAATGGCAACTATGACCTGGTGGTTCTGGATGAAGTAAATATAGCCATAGCTAGTAAATTGGTTGAATTGGACGAAGTGCTCAGGCTCATTGATATTAAACCTCAGAATGTGGAGCTCATCCTCACCGGTCGAAATGCTGATCATAAGCTAATTCAAAAGGCAGATCTTGTTACCGAAATGCTAATGATCAAGCACCCCTATACCAAAGGGATAAAAGCGCGAAAAGGAATTGATTATTAATCGAAATTTACTTTTAGGAGGCAGTTATGCGTATAACATTGAGTGTAATCAAGGCTGATATCGGTGGTTATGTCGGTCATTCTGAATCTCACCCCGATATTCTGGCTTTGGCTGAGGAGCACATGGCAAAGGCCAAGGCAAATGGTCTTTTAATTGACTTTCATGTAACTAAATGCGGTGATGACCTACAGCTGATTATGACCCACCAGCATGGCGAAGGAAACAAGGAAATTCATAAACTGGCCTGGGATACCTTCATTAACGGCACCGAATTGGCTAAGAAACTAAAGCTCTATGGTGCCGGCCAGGACTTACTGTCTGATGCTTTCTCTGGTAATGTTAAAGGAATGGGCCCCGGTGTCGCTGAGATGGAAATTGAGGAACGCAAATCCGAACCTATTGTCATTTTTATGGCCGATAAGACATCATCTGGAGCCTGGAATATGCCACTGTACAAGATGTTTGCCGACCCATTCAATACTATTGGGCTAGTTATTGCCCCCGGTTTGCATACCGGTTTTGGTTTTGAAGTACACGATGTCAAAGAACACAGGAAGATTACCCTAAATACCCCTGAAGAAGCCTATGACTTACTAGTTTTCATTGGGGCTCCTTCACGCTATGCCACAAAAGCGGTTTACAGCCGGGAAGCCAAGGAAATAGCTGCGGTATCCTCTACTCAGCGTCTATCTTTAATTGCCGGCAGATATGTGGGTAAGGATGATCCGGTATGCATTGTTCGCTGCCAAGGAATGTTCCCAGCAGTAGGTGAAGTGCTGGATCCATTTTCTTTACCCCATCTGGTAGAGGGATGGATGCGAGGCTCTCATCATGGTCCTTTTATGCCAGTAGCTGTCGAAGACAGCACCCCGTCTCGCTTTGACGGGCCACCCAGGGTGATAGCTCTCGGTTTCCAGCTTGCCGATGGTAAACTGGTGGGGCCTCGTGACATGTTTGCCGATAAGTCATTTGATAATGCCCGTCAGCAGGCAAATGATATAGCCGACTATATGCGCCGCCACGGCCCCTTTGAGCCACACCGCCTGCCGTTAGATGAAATGGAATACACCACTATGCCTCAGATAGCGAAAAGATTAGCGGGCCGATTCCAACATCTAGCGGATTAGGAGATGACTAAGCTCCTCCTGGCGACCAGTAATCAAGGTAAATTGTGTGAATTGAGGAGTCTACTCTGTGATCTCCCCTATGGACTGGTTACGCTGTCTGAAGTAGGGATAGATATCAAGGTAGATGAGATAGGCAGTAGCCTGGAGGAGAATGCTCGTTTAAAGGCAACTATCTTGGCTAACAAGAGCCAATTGTTAACCTTGGCTGATGACTCCGGGCTTGAAGTTGATGCCTTAGGTGGCCAACCGGGCGTGCTCTCAGCTCGCTATGCTGGAGAAAATGCTTCCGACAGTGAGCGGATAAACTACCTGCTATCAAAACTTGATGGCGTATCCTGGGAGAAACGGCGAGCACGCTTTAAGTGTGTTATTGCTGTTGCCATGCCCAATGGGCAGGTTGAGCTTTGCTCCGGCACCTGCCGAGGGATTATTACACTAGAGCCTAAAGGAGATAATGGTTTCGGCTATGATCCTATCTTCTACCTGCCTGAGTTAGGTAAGACAATAGCTGAATTATCTCTAAAGATGAAAAATCAGATAAGCTGCCGAGGGCAAGCAGTTAGAAACGCACGCAAATTACTTGAGCGGTTAAAGGAAAGGGAAGGTATTTAAGCCTTTAACTTGTATAGGACGCTGGATTAGTATATACTGTACGCCCTTACTTTCACTATACTATTGGGGGGGTAGATTATGAAACTATCGTGTCTTCAGGAGAATCTGAATCGCGGGCTCAATCTGGTTGGGCGAGCGGCAGCTACCAGAACAACCCTGCCCATCACCAATAATATTCTTTTGGCCACAGATCAAGGCCGTCTCAGGCTGACAGCCACCAATCTGGAATTGGCAATCAGTTGCTGGCTCGGTGCCAAAATAGAGATGGATGGGGCAATTACTGTTCCCGCTCGACTGCTAACCGAGTTTATCGGTTCCCTGCCTAATGATAAGGTTGCTATTAACCTTTCTCCCAAAACCAAGACGCTGGAACTTAAATGTGCCCGCTTTGAGGCCAGAATCAGCGGTGTTGACGCCAAAGATTTCCCGCCGATACCCAAGATTGAAGACGGGATTATCACTAAGGTGGAGGTGGAAGCCCTGCGTCAGGGAATCGGGCAGGTCGTTTTCGCTGCCGCAGCAGATGAATCCCGTCCAGTGCTTACCGGTGTTAGTGCCGAGTTTGACGGTGATTTGCTGACACTGGCGGCGGCTGACGGCTTTAGACTGGCCGTATACAAGCTGCCACTGGCGGGTTCGGTCAGCGAGAAGAACACAGCTATCATTCCAGCACGAACCTTGACTGAGCTGAATCGACTGGCAGCTGACCAGGAAGAAGCTATTGAGATGACGGTAAATGCTGCTAAAAGCCAGATTCTATTCCGTTTAAAAGACATCGAATTGGTATCCCAGTTAGTACAGGGAGCATTCCCCCAGTATGCCCAGTTAATCCCAAAGAGCTATAATACCCGTACCGTAGTTGATGTTGCCCAATTCTTGATGGCAGCCAAGACAGCCTCTATTTTTGCCCGTGATGGTAGCGGCATTGTTCGTCTGGTAATGACTCCCGGTGAAGATGCAACCCCGGGTAAGCTAACAGTTTCTGCCCGCTCTGATGAGATAGGTGACGATGTCGGCGAGATTGATGCCATCGTCCAGGGCGAGGAGGCAAAAATAGCCTTTAACAGTAAATACCTGATTGATGCCCTTAGTGCCATCCCTGAATCACAGGTAGCCCTAGAGGTTACCAATTCATCAAGTCCGGGCGTTCTCAGACCGATGGGCACCGATAACTACGTCCACATCATCATGCCGATGTTTGTGCAGTGGGACTGAATTTTGAAGCTAAATAATTCATCGTGTAATAAATGTGCAGTGGTAATAATGAAAGGGGAGCTTTTTTACTCCCCTTTTTATTTATATATTTTTTCAAGCTTGCTACGTTAGTTCAGTATTGATTGAATCAGAGCCGACTACTATACCAACACCAATGCCCGCAAACTCGGACATCAGCGACCTCACCGGCCTGGAATATTGCCTAAACCTAGAGTGGGCTTAACAAAAAGTCAATCCTATTATGGCTTGCTACCCGTACTAAC
>CAJWSH010000053.1 GCA_913046255.1 uncultured Dehalococcoidales bacterium | reverse complement strand
TGTTACCAGTGATACTGGCCTTTTCCATGGTGAGTTTACGGATCGTGACCGCGTATGGACTTATACTTTTAACGAGGTTGGCGTTTTCGGTTATCACTGCGATCTCCACCCCGAGGAGACAGGTAAGATTATTGTAGTAGCAGAGGAACCGGAACCAGTAGTAGCGGAACCGGAACCAGTAGTAGCGGAACCGGAACCAGTAGTAGTGGTACCGGAACCAGTAGTAGTGGTACCGGAACCAGTAGTAGTGGTACCAGAGCCAGTAGTAGTGGTACCAGAGCCAGTAGTAGTGGAACCGGAACCAGTAGCAAGTCCTGATGATGAAACACAACTTAACATGTGGCTGATTATTGGCTCAGTTCTTGTGGTGGTAGTTGGTGGTGGTGGGGTATATTACTTTATGAGAAGGTGAGGGTGAGGGTGAGCCTTGGCCCCAGGTACTATCTGTTAGTTTAAGAAATAGAGCATTTGGCCCGCTGTTTAGAAGGCAGTGGGTCTATTATCTTATAAGTATAATGAAGGTGGAAATAGTAGACTTGAGAAAAGAGTTCTTAATAGTTGGGCTACTGACCACGATACTGACAGTAGTAATGCTTGTACAAATATTTGCTACCCACGAAGGTAGGACAGCACCTCCGGCACCGACTGTCTTTGTAGAAATTAAAGACACAGGCTTCGACCCAGAGACTGTAACTGTCCCCGTAGGGACCACAGTTGCTTGGTCTAACATAGACCCGGGTGTAGATTGTTATTATACTATTAACCCGCATATTGTTGCCAGTGATACTGGCCTTTTCTATGGTTTCTTAGCGGATCCCGGCGACGTCATACTCACTTATACTTTTAACGAGGTTGGCGTTTTCGACTATTACTGCGAGCTCCATTTTTGGGAGACAGGAAAGGTTATTGTAGTAGAGGAAGGGTCACCAGTAGTGGAAAAACCGCCAGTAGTAGAGGAACCACCAGTAGTAGAAGAGCCGCCAGTAGAGGAAGAACCACCAGTAGTAGAGGAACAACTAGTAGTACAGGAACAACTAGTAGTACAGGAACCACCAGTAGTAGAAAAACCGTTAGTAGTGGAACCGGAGCCGGTAACAAGCCCTGATGAGGAAATATCCCTCAACATGTGGTTGATTATAGGCATCTCCTTAACCATAATTTGTCCGATTGGATTGTTAGCCTATCGTCTGGTAAGGAGAAACTGAATCTCGGGCTCTCTTGAACACACGGCCCGTTGTCTTCTAAACAGCGAGCCTATTTATGAGTAGCCGTGATTTGTAGTTAAACTGGCGTCCCCGGCGGGATTCGAACCCACGACCCGCTGCTTAGAAGGCAGCTGCTCTGTCCAACTGAGCTACAGGGACATATTTATTACTCTCAATGTAGCATTAGATAGAGGGCAAGGTCAAGCCATTAAAGCAGCAGGTTAGATATTGTCTTATCTGTAAACCATACTATCTTGAGGTTCGCCACAGACCAAGAATGGCTAAGGCGCTAAGACCAATACCGGCAATTATCGCTCCAAGCCAGCCGAGCAGGCTTAGACAGGTAACAATGACACCGGCAATAAAGACCCCGATAAAGATAGATAAAAAAGCGTATCTGAAATTTAAGCCGAAGAGGACAGCCGCCAGTGAACCGGTCCAAGCACCGGTAATTGGTAGAGGGATGGCGACGAATAGTGCCAGACCAATCCGCTCGTACTTTTCTATAATCTTTCCCCGGCGTCTGGTTCGTTCAAAGAGCCAGTTCAGGAATCTATCAAGGAGAGCTATTTTGCCTAACCATCTAGTAATGGCGTCAAGAAATAGCAGGATAAAAGGTACTGGCAGTAGGTTACCGATGATAGCCAGCAGTAGGGCATAATACCACGGGAAGTCAAAGGTGTTAATAGCTAGAGGGATCGCTAAACGGAGTTCAACTATCGGTAAAGCAGCAATGACAAGTACTGCCAACTCTTTAGAAAAACCTAAATCAAGAAAATAACCAAGAAGTTCTTCGGGGGACACACTTTTCCTTTTACACTCTAAAAAGAGATTTTACTCAGACAGTGTAGCAAATGGCATTTGGGGTGTCAAACTAATAAGACAGCTTGACAATCGGTTAGCCACATTGTTAGTATAGGATTAGTTTATAAAGCTAGCTGGTCGATAAAGGCTATAAATGCCAAGATTATTGGACAAAATAGATAACCCCCGAGACTTAAAGGACTTAAAGCCAAAAGAGCTTGAACAGCTAGCCGGTGAGATTAGGCAAGAACTAGTAGCTAGAGTAACAGATAATGGTGGACACTTGGCTTCAAATCTGGGGGTGGTTGAGCTCACCATAGCCCTGCACTTGGTGTTTAACAGCCCGCATGATAAAATTGTATGGGATGTCGGGCACCAGTCCTACGGGCACAAACTGCTGACTGGCAGGAGAGCACAGTTTAAAACTTTGCGCCAGTTTGGTGGCTTATCTGGATTTACCGCTCGCGATGAAAGCCCGCATGATCCCTTTGGCGCTGGGCATGCCAGCACTTCAGTCTCAGCGGCGCTTGGTATGGCAACCGCTCGTGACCTTTGTGGTGACGACTACCATGTGATTGCTGTTATTGGTGATGGTGCCACCACCGGCGGAATGGCGCTGGAGGCATTTGATAATGTAGCCCATTTAGGCTCCAAGATTATTGTAGTTTTAAATGATAATGGGATGTCAATAGCCCCTACTGTTGGTGCCTTAGCCAAGTTGCTGAGTAAGGTACGTTTTGACCGACGCTACTATCGGGTAAGCGAGAAAGGTAAACGACTGCTTAGCTCCTTGCCAATGGGTAGTAAGGTATGGCAAGTGGGTGAGCAAATTAAGAGTGGAGTGAAGGGCTTTGTTATGCCAACAGTTATCTGGGAAGAATTCGGTTTCGCCTATATGGGGCCTTTTGATGGCCATAACATTCGCGAGCTTAGTTCAGCCCTAATCCAGGCACGTGATTATAGCCATAAACCAACTTTGGTCCATGTGGTCACCACTAAGGGCAAGGGTTATGCTCCGGCAGAAGGGGATGCCGTCTACTTCCACGGTGTGTCTCCTAAAGATGGCAGCACTAAGTTTGCACCAACCTATAGTGAGATTTTCGCTCAGACAGTGCTACGTCTAGCTCGTAAGAACTCTAAATTAGCTGTTATCACCCCGGCTATGCCAGAGGGAAATTGTTTGGACATAGTTCAAGCTGAGTTTCCAGAGCGAGTCTTTGATGTCGGTATCTGTGAGCAACATGCTGTTACCTTTGCCGCCGGGCTGGCAACTCAGGGTTTTGTACCGGTAGTGGCGATATACTCTACTTTCCTGCAGCGTGCCTTTGATCAGATTATCCATGATGTTTGTCTTCAGGATTTACCAGTGGTCTTTGCTATTGACCGTGGTGGTATTGTTGGCGATGACGGTAAAACTCATCAGGGTACCTTTGACATCTCTTATTTAAGCTTGATCCCTAATCTAATTGTATCGGCACCCAAAGACGAAAACGAGCTTCAGCACCTAATTTACACCGCAGTAAAAACCAAACATCCGATGGCTATAAGATATCCGCGTGGTGCTGGTATTGGGGTAGAAATGGATAAGGAATTACGCTTAATCACTATAGGTAAAGGGGAAATATTAAGGCATGGAGATGATATTGCTATACTAGCTCTGGGAGCTACCGTGGCACCGGTACTGGAGGCGGCTAAAGAGTTAGCCACGAGAGGAATTGAGGCTGAAGTTATAAACAGCCGTTTTGCCAAACCACTGGATTCCAAGCTGATAACGGATGTCGCCTCCCGTATTAAGCGGCTCCTTACTGTAGAGGAGAATGTCTTAAACGGTGGCTTTGGCAGTAGTGTCACCGCCCTTCTTCAAGAGTCGGGAATCATTGATGTTCGGCTTAAAAGCATTGGCATACCTGGTGAGTTTGTTGAGCATGGTACACAAGATATCCTTCGTTCCAAGTATAGTCTTGATGCTAAGGGGATAGTTCGCGAGAGTTTAAACCTGTTTACTGAGGCCGACGCAAGCTCTCTTTTAGAGATTGAGCCCAAGACTGAGACTGAGGCTGCTCCGCTATGAGTGGTGCCGTTATAGCAGCGTGTTAGTTGGTAGACTAATGTGTATGTGTGGCTTATGTATTACGCAAGCCAAGTTTGAGGTATCAGGTGCGAGTCGGGCACCTGATATTTTTATATAGTCCCAAAGATTAAGAGAAATAACATGGACAAGATGACGGTCAAGGACATAGAAGTCAGTGGGAAAAGGGTTCTAGTCAGGGTTGACTTCAACGTCCCTTTGAATGCAGAAGGAAAGATTACCGATGATAGTCGCATTAAAGCCACGCTACCTACTATTGAGTATCTTATAGAGGCGGGAGCCAAAGTTATTCTCTGCTCTCATCTTGGTCGGCCTGATGGAAAAGTAGATAACAGATTAAGCCTATCTATTGTTGGCCAGCGCCTATCACGAATATTGAGGCAGCCGGTAGTAGTTGCTGAGGACTGTATTGGTCCTCGTGTGGAGAAGGCGGTAGCCAGCCTGGGCAGCGGTGACGTTTTATTACTGGAAAACCTTCGCTTTCATGCTGAGGAAGAAAAAGGCACCGCCGCTTTTAGCAAAGACCTGGCTAGGTTGGCTGAGGTATATGTTAACGACGCCTTCGGCACCTGCCATCGATCTCATACCTCAATAGTCGGCATTACTAATTACCTGCCGGCGGTAGCAGGCCTGTTACTTGAGAAGGAGCTTAACACTCTAGGGCGTATTCTGGAAGCTCCAGTCCATCCTTTTGGTATGCTTCTCGGCGGTGCCAAGGTGAGTGATAAGGTTGGCATGTTGGATAATATTATGGCCAAAGTGGACTATATTTTAATTGGTGGTGCTATGGCAGCCGCCTTCTTACAGGCCAAATCCTATGAGGTGGGGTTATCGTTAATTGATGATAGTCTTAATATTGTTGCTAGTCTAATGGAAAGGACATTAAGTAATAGGGTAGAACTGGTGCTTCCTGATGATGTGGGCGTTACCCATGAAATTAGCCCTGAGGATCTAGTTCAGAATGTATCCATAAAAGATATCCCTCCAGATAAAAGGATTGTTGATATCGGGGCTCTAACTATTAGTCGATTTACCAGAGAGCTGGAGAGGTGCAAAACTGTCTTCTGGAATGGTCCTATGGGCATTTATGAAATACCTCGGTTTGCTGAAGGGACAAAAACTATGGCCAAGATTATAGCAGGTCTTAATGCTAGTACTGTTGTTGGCGGTGGCTCCACTGCTGAAATAGTGACCGAGATGAAACTGGCTGACAAGATGACCTTTGTCTCTACCGGCGGTGGTGCTTCACTTAGATTTTTAAGCGGGCAGGAATTACCTGGAGTTGAAGCACTGCTGGATAAAAAATAAGGCAGGGTTAATAAATAAATGTTTGGATAAGGGGGGGGCTTATTACTTAGGATATGATTAGTCTGGATAAAATAAAGGAGATTTCTAGGGTTTCGGCTACTAAAATTGTATTGATAGTTATTGATGGATTAGGCGGGTTGCCTAACCCCGATACAGGTAAGACTGAGCTTGGCACTGCCGCTACCCCTAATCTTGATGCCCTGGCCGCTAAGAGTATCTGCGGTCTTGTTGATCCGGTGAGCCCGGGGATAACCCCGGGTAGTGTGCCAGGACACCTAGCCTTGTTTGGCTATAACCCCACCAGCTTTAGTATTGGTCGGGGTGTAGCTGAAGCACTGGGCATAGATTTTGACCTTAATCCGGAAGATATAGCCGCTCGGGGTAACTTCTGTACCGTAAATAAAGACGGGTTGGTCACCGATCGACGGGCAGGGCGTATTACAATTGAACAGAACTTAGAGCTCTGTCAGCTACTTGATGGGCTGGCGATAGATGGGGTTAAGATTATTGTTCGTCCGGTTAAAGAGCACCGCTTGGCAGTTATCTTCCGTGGGGAGGGGCTTAGCGCTGCCCTAGGCGATTCCGACCCCCAGCAGGTAGGAATGGCGCCCAAAGCTATTACCGCCTTAAGCTTAAAGGCTAGCCGAATGGCCAGCATTGCCAGCCAATTTGTCGTTCAGGCAAAGGAGATCTTAGCTGAGCACCATCCAGCCAATATGGTTCTTCTGCGCGGCTTTTCTAGGCGACCAAAGCTTCCTACTATGGGTGAAATTTATAAATTAGAGTCGGCAGCTATTGTCAGCTATCCGATGTATCGCGGGCTGGCAAAAGTGGTTGGTATGGATGTTTTAAAGACCGGGACTACCATGGAAGACGAATTTCAGACACTAATACAGAATTACACACGATATGATTTTTTCTTCCTCCACATAAAGGGGACTGATACCGCCGGTGAAGACGGTGACTTTGACACGAAGGTTAGAATTATAGAGGAGTTTGATAAAGCTCTATCTGGCATGACCGCTCTTTCGCCTAATGTCATTGTTGTTACCGGTGACCATTCAACACCAGCTTTGCTTGGGGGACATAGTTGGCATCCATTGCCGGTTCTCTTATATTCTAAGTGGTGCCGCCCGGATGGGGTAAATGAATTTTCTGAGTCAGCTTGTATCTCAGGGGGGCTGGGGCGACTGTCGTCAACTGAGATTATGCCTTTGGCAATGGCCAATGCCTTAAAACTAGATAAATTCGG
>CAJWSH010000052.1 GCA_913046255.1 uncultured Dehalococcoidales bacterium | reverse complement strand
CGACCGGTTGTCATGATGAGCGGAGGTGTAGCCAAGAACTGTGGAGTAATAGAGGCACTAAAAGCAGAGTTGGATACGGACATTACAACTCCTGCCGCCATTGACCCACAACTAGTCGGTGCCCTTGGAGCAGCCCTGATGGCTGAAGAGATTGCCAAAGCCAATGGAGGATTAAAGACTGAAAGGGCAGGGGAACGTCGTGACTGAAAAGAACAAGAACGGGCCGCTAGACTCACTAACCAAGAGACTGGAAGAGGAACCGGCAAGGATAACCGAAGCTAAAAAAGGAGGCACCAAAGTGGTAGGCTATTTCTGTGCCCATGTTCCAGAGGAGCTGATCATTGCCGCTGGTATGCTTCCAGTTCGACTAGCATTTGGTGGAGAGTCTGAACCGGCTCAAGCTGGGGAGCAATTCCTCAAGTCTTACAGTTGCCCCTATGCCCGCTCTTGCCTCGGCTATAAAGTAGAGAAAACAAACTTCTACTACAATGCCGTTGACGCTGTCTGTGTTGCCCACACCTGTGATTGCATGAGAAGGATTGGGGAATACTGGGAGAGATATTTCGGCATACCGGTATTCACATTTGGTGTTACACATACACATGATAGATTTAGGTCCAGACCGCAAGCCATTGCGTATTTCAGGAATGAGTTGGAACTGCTGCGAAAGAGGCTAGGCGAGTTCAGCGGCAAGGAAATAAAGAACAGCCAAATCCGCAAGGCAATAGCTTTGTGCAATTCCATCAGGGAAAAACTGAGAGCGCTGTTTGAATATCCCAAGGAGTATTCGTCGCCGATAGAATGGTGCGACGTTTTGAGAATTACCCACGCTGGTTTCCTGATGAACAGGCTTGATTATCTACGCGAACTAAAAAAGATAGACAAGGATTTACAGCAACAGAGGTTGCGGAAAATACCTTTTGACAAGAGAATTAGAATAATGGTCTGTGGCAGTGTAATAGGAATTGGCGATTACAAAGTATTGGACATCATAAAGCAGGCAAGTGGCAATATTGTAGCCGATAATGTTTGCACCGGCTCCATGTTCTCCCGCAAGAATGTGACTGTTTATGGCGTCATGGGGAACCCAATTGAGGCTTTGGCTGAAAGATACCTGTACAATGTTCCATGCCCTTTTATGACAGACCTGTCAAAGAGACTAAACCGCATCACCAAGATCGCCCGAGACTATAAGGTTCATGGTTTGATTTTCTACAACCTTAAGTACTGCGATACCTGGAGAGCAGAGCTCGGCTTTATCAAGGAGACTTTATATAAAGAATTAGCTGTGCCAACGCTTCTAATTGAGGGCGAATATTCTTCAGCCGACGTTGGGATAATCAGAACAAAAGTTGAGGCGTTTATCGAGATGATTGGCGGTCGTTTTTGAACTTATCAGACTCACCAGGGTTTAGAAGGTTGCGCTTTGACAGAGATTTAAAGGCCTTCGATGGCCTTATGTCTTTGTTTCTCAGTGCGCCGCAAAGAGTCAGGGCATCTGGCAAGAAGGTTGTGGCCAAAGGGGCACTATCTCCCGTAGATCTTATTTACGCTGCCGGTGCGCTGGCCTATGACCCTTACACTCATGAGACAATAGTGCACTCAGTGATGAATGAGAAGTTCAATATCGTGAATGACGCGGTGAATGCCGGAGTGAGCTCAGATTTTAATCCGTGGAACCTGGTGATGCTAGGTGCTGTCATCTCAAAGAAGAATGAGGTGCCGATAGATATGTATTCAACCGCCTGCGGATGCTGGGATGACCAGACAACAAAGAGCTGGCAAATCATGTCCCAGGCTACCGCTTCACCGCTGCGCTTCTGGGAAATTCCGAGGTTTAGTCCGGAAATTGAAGGATGGGCAATGGGCTACTTGGTTAAAGAACTGCAGCAGCTGCTTGAGTGGATGACGAGCCAGACTACTCAAGCAGTGACGGATAGCACTCTCAGAGATGCCATCAGAAGCGGAAATATGTTGAGGCTGGATATGCTTGAGATTATGAAACTGCTGCAACTGCCCACAGTGCCCATTTCTGCCTTAGAGTTATACATAATACAGGCTGTTATGGGGGATTATGCGCAAGACCCTTTGGTGTTACATGTGCAGTATCGTGCTCTCATAGAAGAGCTGGAAGAAAGGATTACAAGGGCGATACCTGACCCTGGAGTACCCCCTAAAAAGCCACTTAGAATTTACTTCATGGGAGAAGAAACGCAGGAACTTCGGGTTTGGAACGCCATTGAGGACTATGGCGGCGTATTAGTTGGTTTAGATACCCGTCTCTCACTCTATTACGACTTGGTTAGAGAAGACGGCTCACCGATAGAAAATTTAGCCAGGTGGATTTGGAAAATGCCCTACAACCTTCCCACTGTGGAAAGAATAGAGGCTACAATCCCATATATAAAAACACAAAACCCAGACGCCATCATCGTTAGCAGTGTAGTTGGCTCCAGGAACCTACCCGGGGCTGAGAGGCTGGTCAAGGACTTAATTAGGGACGAGCTGGGAGTTCCGGTTCTGTTTATAGAAACAGCTCTTCCACTTGAGAATATTGAAAAAGTCGAATACCAAATTAGAGCCTTCATCGAGATCAATAGGTAGCTAGTTGGGTTTGTCTGTATTATTGGAGGTGTGAATGAAAGCGTCAGTGACTTCCAAGAAAATGGCGATAGTAGTTGGACTACTCATAGGTGGCTTCAGTTTCTATTGGTATTTTGACCCCTTCCCCTGGCTGGGCGCAACCATGGGGGTTCTTTTTGGCTCTTTTGCCTTCTTTGCTCTCAGTACCAGAAGAATAGAGAGATTAAGGAGAACAATCTTTATAAGTTTCTTTATTTTGGCAATGGCAGCATTGCTTGCCATCATTCTCGACATGGGCTTCAGTAACTATATGGCGTGGGTTGACCTGTATCAGCCGGAATACTACCTGCCGGGTCAAGCAGTTGGGGTAAGCAATCTTCCAGCTATTAGACTAGCCCCTCAGACCATTCTGGGCGCAGCTACCTATCAACCCGGCCTCGGTTGGGAGGCTAGGATGCCTTCAAGCTTTGGTGAGCTCTTAATAACCTTGGCGCCTTATCTCCTGACCGTCTTAGTATTTGGTAGAGCGTTTTGCGGATGGGTGTGCCCTTACGGCGGGTTGCCTGAAGCCTCTGTTACTGGTAGAAAGGAAAGATGGAAGATGAGAATGTTTACCACCCAGGTGACTACTGAAAGTGGTTTCCGCTACGCAGGGCTAAAGCAATGGGTCATAGATTCTAAATACGGGCTTCTATTAGCTGTGATATTGTTGTCTATTTTTTTCGCTTTCCCGCTGGTAAGCGTATTCGTTCCGGCGTTGTGGCTTAAGCATATGATTTTTTTGGAGAGAGACATTTTCTGGTTAATCATAGCTATACTGGTCACTTTCTCGATATTCCTGCCGTTTATGACAAAAAGAAGGTGGTGGTGCATCATCTGCCCCGCGGGTGCGGTGACGTCTCTCTTCAATAAAATCAGCCTCTTCCGGATAAAGATAGACCAAAAGAAATGTGTTAAATGTATGGACTGTGTACAGGAGTGCCGGATGTATGCCATGACGCCGGAGCATGTGGAGCACGGGGAATGTACCAGTATAAACTGTGTAAGATGTGGGCGATGTATTGAGGTATGCTCCGAAGACGCTGTGGACCTGTATTGGTTAGGAAACTCTAAAAAGATGAGACCCTGGCTTATTTCTCTGGCTATATTCACGGTGTCAGTCTGGGGTCTTTGGTTTATCGTCGCTTTGACTGATATCCTATTTGTTTAGGAGAGTTTGGCAGACTCAGATTATCCTGTAATGAGGACTAGAAAGGGTCTAGCCATCTCATTCCTGTTATACTAGAATAATAGCATTGCTCATGAGGTTGGGGTGATAAGGCTCTCAATATCGATAGTGGCAGCAGCACTAACTATAGGTATGGTTGCTGGATGTGTTAGAGAAGCTAAGGAAGTTGAGATCTATACTGACCTAGAGCAAGTCATAAATATTGGCACTAGTGAAGAATTTATTATCGCTCTAGATTCTGGGTTTGTTTTTTTTGTTGATGAAGACCATGGAGTCGCCACTGGCTTCGACTGGAGGACGAACTACGATGTTAATATGCTCAGGCTGGTTGACAGCAGATTTGAACCGAGTAAAGAGAATGAGCTGGAGGCCAGTGGCACCAAGTGGTTCAAATTTAAGGCACTAAAGACAGGTGAAACCGAGATAACTATGGTCTATACACGAACACACTGGTTACCAAATACTTTGTACTCCTTTTGGAAACAGCTGGACAAGAAGATATTTACGATAAATATAAAGTAGACTACGCCCGCTACTGGCCGAGGCTGCAAAGTCTAGAAGACGCCCGGGGCACTTGGGGACAGGTGGCGCCGTTTGTCCAAAGCTCACTCAGTAATGTAGCCTTTTTATTACTTCTGGCTATGGTAGTACTCTGGTGTTTGATAAGTATAAGGTAGAGATAATTAGGGTAAGATGCCAGTTAAGTACAAGCCATACGGGTTGACTTTCTAATACTGACCACTTAAAGTATGAAGGGCAGGAGGTGTAAGGGTCAGTATCGGTAGCAGATTAGTACTGGGGTATAAAGGCTAGAGTTAAAAAGGGAATTGATGTGATAAAGTGGTGGAAGAAGAACGCTGGCAAGATAAGTGTCATATTCTCTGTGCTAGCGGTGGTATTGTTTATTGTTGGTGCTGTAAATGATGCGGGGGCTTTTTTTGTTGTGGGCATGACTGCAGTTCTCATTGGAGTTGTAGCGTATACCGGTTTCGCTATTAGAGAAGATAGGTTAAGAAGGACTCCCAACAACTGAATAAAACTTGCGCTACCCTACACTAAACGGCATGGCTGTGGCAATGAGTAAATAAGAATGGTGTCTGTTTGCACTTTGTCACTTTCGAGTTCTGCCGATATACCCTGAGCATCATTCAGGAAACGTTTAAGCAGGTCGTCATCTATACCTTTTATAGATAATCTAGGCTAACAACCTAGGACAACCGTGTTGTCATCGGCTCTTTAGTGGGCAAGGGGGTATCATGGCAATTAGTGAACGAAAAAGGCTCACCTTCACCGCCATCGCTATTATTATTGTGGGTATAGTCACCGGTCTTCTCCTGGGCGGTGCCTTGCTGCCTCAGGCAATAACAACACTACCACAACAATACGACGTAGAAACAACGGTAGAAGAAACAATTCTAGGTCACACACACAATGGCAACACACACACACACACCACAACAATAACAGTAACCGAAACCACACCTCACACTACATTCCATGCACCATCCATACCATCAGTTACGGCATCATCGGCTACGGCGCCGTCAGCTGCGACCACGGCAGCACCAACGCAAGCACAAACTACCAATGAACCGATCATACGCTTCTTCAGTTTCTCACCGGCGACCATCGCTGTGCCTGTGGGGACCACGGTCATCTGGACTAACCTTGACCCTGAGCAGCATACCGTTACCAGTAATGCCGGCCTTTTTAATAGGTACTTGAATTTTAACGCCACTTTTAGCTATACCTTTACTGAACGTGGCGCCTATAACTATATCTGCGAACTCCATGACTATATGACAGGAACGGTTATTGTAGAATAGTAGGTAGTTGGTTCTTGTGCTGAGGGCGGGATTAACTTTGTTTCAACGGCCTCATAAAGGGATGGGGAAAGAATGTTTAAGATAGTCCTACGCCCCTCTTAAACTCCCAGCACTGCCGCTACTTCTCTTTCTAGAGCAGCCCCATCCGTTGCTTCACTTCTTTAATGGTCTTGCAAGCGATAACCCGGGCTCGGCGGGCGCCATCAGCCAGAATATCAGCTACATACTGAGGTTCAGTCGCTAGAGCAGCTCGCCTTTGCCGAACCGGCTTAAGAGCAGTATTAATCGCCTCAGCTAGAAGCATCTTACAATCAACACAGCCAATTTTGGCACTGCGACACCGAACGGCAATATCATCTGTTTGCTGCGAACTGAAGTAGCCATGAAGCCGATAGATATTGCAAATCTCAGGGTGCCCCGGGTCGCTCAGGTAGCGACGAGCCGGGTCAGTAACCGCCGTCATTACCCGCTCTACTGTTTCCTCAGCAGACAGAGCTATCTCAATATCGTTACCTGCCTGCTTGCTCATCTTATCTTTACCATTCAGTCCGAGCACTAATGGGAAAGAGGTAAGCTTAGCCTCAGGCTCGGGAAAGGTATTGCCAAACAGGTTGTTGAAGCGGCGGGCAATCTCCCGGGCCAGCTCCAGATGGGGCAACTGGTCCTCACCAACTGGTATAACTTCAGCCTTATAGAGCACTATATCAGCCGTCATCAGCACCGGATAGCCGACCAGCCCATAGTTTACATTGTGGGGCTGTAGTTTCACCTTCTCCTTAAAAGTAGGCACCCTAAGCAGCCAACTTAAGGGAATAATCATACTGAACAAGGTATGTAACTCCGTCACCTCAGGGACATGAGACTGAACAAAGAGAATACTTTTTGAGGGGTCAAGTCCAACCGCCAGCCAGTCGAGCATCATTTCATGGATATTACCTTTCAGCTCACCGGTGTCCTCCAATGAGGTCAGGGCATGAATATCAACGATACAATAGATGCAATCATACTCGTCCTGTAGGGCAACATAATTCTGTATCGCTCCCAGATAGTTGCCTATGTGCT
>CAJWSH010000051.1 GCA_913046255.1 uncultured Dehalococcoidales bacterium | reverse complement strand
GCTCTGTGCAAACAGCTAAACCTTGGGCAACCGGCCTTGGTTCAATTCGACCTAATGTACCACTCTTTGCGGAACAGATGAGCCGTTCTCGCCGCTCCTTTTGGTCCAAACTCTTTATCACTATAACTATACGCTCTCCGGCTCCCAAGGAGTTATCTCTAGCAAATTCCTTTACCGGTAGAGATTGAACCAAGCCGGTTTCTGACGGATTGACCGGCTGGCTATTCTTCATCTGATGACCCACCTTATCACCTCAAAGACCTCAGCATATTCAGCATTAATTTGGACACCTCTACTCCTTGCCCATCCATATATAAATTCTTTACTAGTATAGTTGCGGTGCTTTTGTGACTGATAGCATTCTATTGCTTTCACTTTTTTGTCCAGCTGTTTCGGGTGCAGGATTATCAAACAAGAAAGCTCAAAGCTAAGGAGATTCCAGGGGAGCTCGTAGGCTAGCAGGCTGGTATTTTTAAAGGCTCTAATCCCTTCTTCGGCAATAGTATGGTGGTCCTGATGCACGTCTTTCAGCGAGGGCAATAGTACCAAGTCTGGCTTAAGTTCCTCTCGAAGGCTGACCAGAATCTCCAGTATCTCCTGCCTGAACTTGGGGAAATCTCTCACCGGGAATTTATAGATAGAGAGATTATTTCCCTTTAACCCCAGGGATTTGGTTGCTTGTTTACATTCCTCTTCCAAGATGTTTTGGGGAAGACCTTCAGGCACCGACTTCTCAGCTATACTAAAGGCAGCATAAAACACTTCCTTGCCTTCTTCTATCCATCTGGCTAGCGTTCCTCCTGCGCCAAGTTCAGCATCGTCGGTATGTGGTGAAAGAGCTAGAATTCTTTTGAAATCATTCATGTCAATAATAATAAACTATGGTTAGTGCCCCGTCAACGCTGATAGGCTATCTGAGTGAAGGTTTGGTCGCTGCTTGATTGCATAACTTTCGTCTAGCTATAAAATCCCTCGATATTAGCAGATGACTTTTGGCGTCCATTGTTGACAACTAACCTATGCACAGTCCATAATTTTAGTTAATATTGGTTAGAGACAGTCTAAACCTACAATTTGTAATTGAGGTATTGTGTGTGAAAATATGTTATGAGGTGGCATTCCATAAACATGATACCTCTTGAATATATATGCCCAGAGTGTAGGTCGGGCTTGCAGCCTAGGCGCCAGTCATACTATTGCCCCGAGTGCTCGAAAGAGTATCCATATTATGTAGTAGGTGATGTGTGTATCATTGATTTTAAGTCCTTGGATGCTACCGATTGTGAATGTAACCGGGATGGCGGGTCAGAATGTACCGTCGACCTTAAAAATCAAACCTTGAATTATTACCAAACAGGAAAGGCGAAGAAAAATTCTACGGAGCTGAGGTATACATTTATTAAGGAAGGATTTGGCACCGGGAACAGGATACTGGATTTGGGGTGTGGTGGGGGGCCATACTCCTGTTTATTTACCAGGGATAATGAGAGCTATGGACTGGATAACTGTCCCAAGCGCATGTTGCTTGATGAAAACAACGCAATGGAAAGAGGCTACCAAGCGTTAATCGTAGGCGAAGGTCTTAGCCCCCCTTTCACTGATACCTCATTTGATATTGTAATATGCGCCGAAGTGATTGAACATGTGGTTGAAGTAAGGCAATTGATTAACGAGATAGACAGAGTACTTAAGAAGGGGGGGAAGTTAATCCTATCCACCCCTAATCTGGTTAGTCTGGGGAACAGGATCGGAATGACTTTTGGTAAGGGTTTAAAATTCAACCTCCTAGGTTTTCGGAGAGGCAGTTTTTACCCTCTTGCCTCGTGGCCTTTGGGTAACATGCCTGGGAAACAATATAGCTTTGATAGTATCAGGTATCCGGAACAACCATTACATTTAAGGTTCTTTACCTTTGAAAGCTTAAGGAAGTTGCTTAAACATTCAGGCTTTTCAGTGAAAGAAGAGGTGGGGAGAGGCCCTGTTCTTTCAAGATTTCCTCGTCTTGTTTCCAGGATTTTCAAAAATTGGGCGGATGATTTGCTGGTCATTGCCATAAAAGATTAAAAACGAATCTCCGATGCCGATTTTGGGAGGGTGGGGTGAATATATTCTTTTATGATCGCCTGAAGGTTGGGCAGTTAATTACCATATCAACCCATAAGTATGAACTCATAAGCAATCTATCCAAGTTGGGGTACAATGTAGTTCTTCTCAATTCCGATTATCCTAAAAAAGTAGGAGAAATCATTTGCAGCAACCCTCCATCGCTGGGCAAGGGCATAAGCAGTAAGCTGCTTTCATCGGGAATAGTCCGACGCTTCAGAGGTGAAATCGGTATCCTGTGGTCTTTAGGGCGTGATGTTTCTTTTTTCCTTTCCGCTTTTATTCTCATAATCAGCAAAAAACGGAACATTGACGTGATTTATCGGCGACATAGTCTATTCAATAGTGACTACTTCTTAGCTAAGTTGTTCAGGCTCCCTCTGGTGAAAGAAGTAAACGGCATAGAGAGCGATAATGCCAGAATTACCGGGTTCACTGACCGCTTCTCATTGCAGATTATCGAGAGGATAGAGAGATTCAATATGCCGAGAGCGGATAAGATTATTGTGGTTACCCCAAAGCTGAAGGAAACTCTTCAAAAAGACTACGGGGTGCCCGGAGATAAGATTGTAGTGATTCCAAATGGGGCAAACACAGAGCTATTCAAGCCAATGGACACCAAGCAGGCAAGAAGGCAGGTAAAACTGGCTCAGGCTGGTCATCTGGTAGTTTTTGTCGGTGACCTTGTTGTTTGGGACGGTGTTGACTATCTGATAAGAAGCATCCCCTATGTAGTGGAGGAGGTTCCCGAAGCCAGATTTTTGATTGTCGGCGACGGTATGATGAGGCAAGAGTTAGTCAAACTTGCTGGGCAGGTTGGTGTATCCGATAAGATAATTTTTACCGGGATGGTTCCTTACCGGGATGTCCCGTTATATATAAATGCTAGTGATATCTGTGTAGCTCCATTTGCTGCCAACCGCGATGAGAAGGTTGGGCTTTCACCCCTGAAAATGTATGAATACATGGCTTGTGGCAAACCGGTGGTGGCAAGTCGGATAAGCGGTCTTGAGATGTTAGAAGATAGTGGTGCCGGAATCTTGGTGGAGCCAGAATCTCCCTTAGCCCTGGCCCAAACGATTTTGAGGCTTCTGCAAAATAAGGAACTTAACCAGCAGATGGGCAGGAGTGGTCGGAAATATGTGGTGGAGAATCGGAGCTGGGCAAGCGTGGCGAGGAAGGTGGCTGAGGTTTCGGAGCAGACATGTGGCACTAAGATGACTCGTGGAGAGATGGCTAATTGAGGATATGTTATATTGCTGACGCTAGAAGCATACACACCCGGAGGTGGGTTGACTACTTCGCCAAGAAGGGGCACGAGGTTCACCTCATCACCAGCCGGCTTGGGGACGGCTATTCCAAAAGTGTGCAGCTTCACTTTTTGTCCTCACTATTACCGCAGCACAGGAAAGGCTCAGGGTATATCAATTCACTACTCTGGGTGATACTAGTCCGAAGGCTGATCAGCCGAATAAAGCCGGATATCATTGATGCCCACTATATTACCGTAAACGGCTATCTGGGTGCCCTCTCCGGTTTCCGTCCCCTGGTATTAACGGCGTGGGGTAGCGATGTACTAATCGGCCTGAAAGAGAGTCTTTGCTTACGTATCCTGATCAGATATGCCCTGAAAAGAGTGGAAATGGTGACCTGTAATTCGGAGACAGCGAGAATGGAACTGGTAAATTTTGGGGTAAACCCTGACAGGATAGAGATAATTCGTCAAGGAATAGAAACCCAAAAATTTAGCCCTCGCCAGGACAAAGGATTTAAGAAGAGGTTGGGATTACAGGGGAGACCGATAGCAATCTCTACCCGAAGTTTTAAACCAGTGTATAATTTGGAAATGTTAATCAGAGCCATACCTCTTGTCCTGGAACATTCACCCCAGGCGAGTTTCATAATTGCCGGTGAGGGTAAGCAGAGGGAGCATTTGGAGAACCTGGCAAGCTCTTTAGGGTGCTCAGAAAGTATCAGGTTTGTCGGGCAGGTTGCCCATGATGAACTCCCGAAGTATCTAGCCGCATCAGATATATACGTATCAACTTCCCTTTCCGATAGTGCTTCACTCAGTTTACATGAGGCGATGGCCTGTGAATTGGCGCCGGTAGTTACCAACCTATCTGGTAACCGGGAGTGGATAACTGATGGTGAAAATGGCTTTCTGGTGCCGGTAAATAATATCCAAGCCCTGGTTGACAAAATAGTTTACTTGCTTAACAATAAGGAGGTAGCTAGGAAATTCGGTATGCTGGGGCGAAAAATCATACAGGAAAGAGCCGAGTATGAGAAGGAAATGGGGCGGATGGAAGGACTATACGAGAGGATTGTCGTTAAAGACAAATCTTAGGAAGGAGTAACCATGCCCGGGATTTGTTGCCTAGCCGGGGAAGTCCCCGATCAAGACCGCCGGCTGCAGTCTATGGCTGAGTCGATGAAACACGAGGACTGGCACCTTGTCGATAGGTACCGTGCTTCTTCATGTGGCATTGCCCGCGTCCACTTGAGAATATTCAACCCTGAACCGCAGCCAATCTTTAACGAGGACAGGAGCCGGCTCATCTTTTTTGACGGCAAGATTTACGACTATGAAGACGAGAGGAAAAACTTACAGCGTCAGGGACACATTTTTAACTTTACCAATAATGATGCGGAGTTTTGCTTACACCTGTATGAAGAGCTGGGAAAAGACTTCGTAAAGCAACTGAATGGCACTTTTGCCATTGCCATTTACGATATTAAGCAGCAAAAATTGCTGGTGGTAAATGACCGTTATGGGCTGAGGCCTCTCTACTATGCAGTGGACGGCACTAGGGTGCTAATTGCTTCCGAGGTAAAAGCCATGCTCCAAATTGAACCCAAGAGCAAACTAAATGACGAGGCTATAGCCGACTGGTTTTTCTTCGGCAAGCTCCTCGGGAACAAAACCTTCTTCAAGAATGTCAATATCCTGCCGCCAGCCTCTATTCTGGAATATAGTGATGGCAAACTACACATAGAAAAATACTGGGACTTTGAGTTTGACGAGACGACTAATATCAGTGATGATGAGCTGGCCGAGGGACTGGCCAGCTCCTTTAGAAAATCTGTAGCCAGACGGTTAACTGGCAACCATCGCTATGGCCTGGCCTTGAGCGGGGGGTTAGACTCAAGAGCAATTGCTGCCGCTATGGATGACAATGCCTCTCAGGTAAAAGCGTTCACCTTTGGCGTGAAGGGTTGTGATGAGGTAAGGATAGCCCATATCGTTGCCGAGAAACTAGGGATGAAGCATCACATCGTCGAGCTAAACCCTGATGAACTTCCTCCTCATTTTAAGGATGTAGTTTATCTCAGTGATGGTATGGATTACATTGGGATCAGTTTTCTGCCTATAGTTTACGAAGAGTATAGAAAACATATAGATGTGCTTTTCCACGGGTTAGAGGGCGATGTACTGCTTGGCGAGTATTTCCTTGATAGCAACCTACTGCAAGCCAGGAGTGAGGAGGAAATTGTTCAAGCCCTGTACCATAGCGCCTGCACTTTCCCAGAAAATATGAGGCTTAACCTGTTAAAACCAGCTTATTATAGTCGAATAAAAGACATGCCTTTAAACTCATTAAAAAGCGAGCTGCAGCAGACTCGAGGGAATCAACCGGGAAATAGAGCCACCCATTTTGCCATTCGAAGCGTCATTTGGCGGACTGACCTCATGGGTTGTGTTATCGGTCGAAATAAGGTAGAGGAGGCGTACCCCTTCTTTGATAATGACTTTGTTGATTGGTTACAAAGGATACCCCCCACCCTTCGCTTGAACTATCGTGTCTATCGCCTATTTTTAAAGAAGCTGTCTCCCTCGTTGGCTGGGGTGACTCGTCAACTGACCGGGGTTCCGGCCGACGCTCCTTTGTTCCTAACAAAAGCAGGAGTATATTATCACCATGGTAAAGCCGCCCTGAAACCACTAATATACCGATTATCAGCGGGAAATATATATATTCGTAATACCTTTGGCTACATATCCTTGAATGAACTCTTCTTAGTGAATAAGACTTGGCGTAAAGCCATTCAGGACATAATAGCGGACGAATTCTCGCTCTCAAGGGAATATCTCAACATAGATTACGTTAAACAACTTTTGGCGGAGCATGGCAAGATACTACCACCGTGGCAGATTACGAGTCAGCAAAGGTTTACCGCTAATTATTCAACGCCATTAAGTTTTATTGCAGCTTTTGAACTCTTTCTCAGGCTGTTTGTTAAATAATAATCTATCCAAGCCAAGCGGGACAACTGGTGGCTTAGGCGCGTGGTTATCGGAGCTAATAAAGCCTAGGGTTGAAATAGTTTAGCCTGGTAGAGTCGTCGTTTAGCCTCGGATATTCCTCCCGTTTTCACTTTCAGGAAGTCCAGTTCGTATTCCTCAATCAGTCCTTCACCAGCGAAGCTAAAGTAGGTGTTATTGCCGATTATGATGTGGTCCAGGACCCTGACACGCATAAAATAGCCCCGGCATAGACCAAGTCTCTGGTCACCTCTTTGTCATTCTGGCTGGGCGAGGGGTCGCCTGAAGGGTGGTTGTGAACAAAAATGAGGGAGGTGGCATTATATTTAAGAGCGCCTTCGGCAGCCTCGCGGGGGGAGATAGCACTGCTATTTACGGTGCCTTCAAAAAGATCAACTATTTCAATAATCTGATTTTGGCTGTTTAG
>CAJWSH010000050.1 GCA_913046255.1 uncultured Dehalococcoidales bacterium | reverse complement strand
GGCCAGGATGAGCACTCGAGGCGGACGAGCCGTATTAAGAGCCAGACGGCTCAAGGGTCGCAAACGACTAACTGTAGTCTAACGTTTAAAAGCAAGCCTCTTGGTGGTACTATTTATCTGTCCATCGATACTCTAACTTTTAAGCATTCTTGATAACCGACATTATTGCCAGTAAAATGATTGAGGCCATAGCGATGAAAGGAGAAGAATACCTTACCAAACCAGGGCAGTTTAGCTTAGTTTTGAGTCAAGGTAATTCCTGGGTAGGCAGATTAGTGGTACTTAAGGCTTTACCCAATGAGTTGAAGCTGTCACGTTATGGCTTGGTAACCAGTAAACGGTTAGGAAAGGCGGTAGTAAGAAACATGATAAAACGCTTATTTCGTAATATCATGCGACAAACGCCGCTTAAACCAGGATGGGATATCGTCTTTATCGTTCGCCCAGCAGCGGCTGGCGCCAGTTTTGCCGACTTAAAACAACTACTCAGGCATCTGTTAACTCAAGCTGAATTATTGATGGGGAACTATGAAAAGTCTCGCACTGATATTAATTAAACTCTATCAAAAAACAATATCACAGGTTTTGCCATCATCCTGTCGTTTTACCCCGACTTGTTCTCAGTATACCTATACTGCCATTTCAAGGTTTGGTCTCACTAAAGGGGTATGGCTAAGCACAAGGCGATTAGCTAGTTGCCATCCCTGGCATAAAAGTAGCTATGACCCTGTCCCGGAACAATAACCGTCTTTTACCAAAGAAAGGAAGTAATGTGATTAGATATAAAAAGATGCTAATCGGTAAAATATTATTTTTGTTGATATTTCTTATAACTGGAGCTACTTTTTCTGGATGCGTTGGTCTCGGTGGTGTACCTTTAGGCTGGTCTGGGATAGCTATTACCGACAGCTCTCTCTTTTTTGGTTCTATGCAAGGTGAACTGGTAGCTCTAAATTCGAACGGTAATCTTCTGTGGGAGACACCTCTTGAAAACTCGGGCTCATCTAGTGGTTTTGGTTGCGCGCCAGGCTCCACCTCGGTAGCCATCTACGGCATTCCGGCAGTTAGTGGGGATTTGGTTTATGCTGGCGGTTATAATGGCAGGCTTTATCTTATTAACGCAAATACTCGTTTATCTAAAGATGTATATTTGGACAGTGATAATCCTCAACCTATTGTCGGTGGCCCAGTTGTAGCTCAGGGCCAGGTCTACATCGCCTCTTCTGATGGAAAGCTTTATGCTCTGGATGACGTTTCCCTTAATAAGAAGTGGGAGTTCCCTACTGGGGATAAAATTTGGTCAACCCCGGCAATTTACAATGATACGCTATTTATCGGCTCTTTTGATAAAAAACTCTACGCTATAAATACCAATGGCAGCATGAAGTGGGAGTTTTCTACCCAAGGAGCCATTGTCTCTACACCACTGGTCTATAATAATACGGTTTATGTAGGCTCCTTTGATAGATATTTTTACGCCATAGATGCTACAAATGGCCAAATGAAGTGGAAATCTCAGGAAGTTGCTGAAAAATGGTTCTGGGCCAGTCCGGTGGCTTATAACAACACTATCTATGCTCCAAGTCTAAATGGGATGGTTTATATTTTTGATGGTGGTAGTGGTCAGCAGATAGATATTATTGACCTAAACAGCCCAATTTCTTCATCGCCGGTAGTAATTGACGACAGAGTTATTGTGGCTACGGAAGAAGGTAAAATATATTCTATAAATACCACTGATAATCTGCCAAGGCAACTTGCTAATTTGGAAGAGAAGATTTACGCCCCCATTTCTGCCAGCGATGGAGTTATCTATATACACACCCAAAAAGGGATTCTCTATGAGGTGGATGGGCAAACAGGAGCAAATAGGCAGCTATATCAGATTACCTAGCAAGTGAGGTAACTTCAGTTGGATATCGGAGCCATATGGGACCTGATAATTCTCCAGCCCATGATAAACGGTATAATCGGGTTGTCAGACATTTTGCTAGGCAGCTTCGGGCTTTCTATCATTGTCCTTACTATTATTATCCGGGGGTTAATGTATCCCCTGACCATAAAGCAACTTCATGCTACCCGAGCCATGCAAAGCCTCCAGCCTAAGATTGCCGAACTCCAAAAGAAGCATAGCAAAGACAGGCAGAAACTATCCCAAGAACAGATGCGGCTGTATAAAGAGTCAGGGGTAAGTCCTGCCGGTTGCTTAGGGCCTATGCTAATTCAAATGCCTATCTGGATAGCACTGTATCAGGCAATTATACGAGTTCTGGTAACAGCACCTGAAAATTTCTTGAGCCTGTCCGAATATCTCTACTCTTGGCCGGTGCTTTACGAAGCACTGCCCCTGAATAACCATTTCCTCTGGATGAATATGGCATACCCGGATATCTTCCTGGCACTTCTGGTTGGCGGCTCTATGTGGATGACGCAAAAGATGACAACACCGATTTCTACTGATCCTAAACAAAGAGCACAGGGTCGAACAATGCTGGTGATGATGCCATTGATGTTTACTTTTCTTTCTATGTCATTTCCTAGTGGGCTAGCTCTTTACTGGGTAATCTCCAACGTTATCACTGTTGTTATTCAATATTTTGTTACCGGCTGGGGAGGCTTGCTGTCGGTAAAGACAGGTAGACCAAGTGGCAGGGATAAGACATATAAAAAACGTATTGCTCAAGTGGAACAGACATCTTCAGAGATTACCGCTCTTGAAGCTGATATCGTTGCAACTGGTTCCGCAAAGGAAGAAGAGGTAGAATATGAAAGAACTGGAGATAAGCGCCAAGACAGTGGAGGAGGCTACAAATCTAGCATTAGAAAAATTAGGCATCGACCGCGAGGAAGCAGAAGTCGACATCCTAAGCGAAGGTAGCCGCGCTATCTTAGGTATAGGAGCCAAAGAGGCCAAGGTTAGAGTAAGGGTACTTAAGCCAACACCACCTGAAGAAAATCATCGGGACAACCAAGAGAGTGATGTGGTCAGCTTGGCCCAAAACGTGCTTGAAACTATACTTGAAAAGCTAGGAGTAACCGCTTCTGTAATCTTCAAAACTGAAGCTATTATTCAAGACGCAAGGGAAATCCCTGCCCCTATAGTCTTCGACATAGAAGGCGAAGATCTGGGTATTCTTATCGGACGGCGCGGGCAGACCCTGGGCTGTTTGCAATTCATCACCAGACGCATAGTAGCTCAAAAAATAAAGGCTTCTGCACCCATTATAGCTGTTGATGTCGGCGGTTATAAACAGCGCCGCTATCAAACACTTAAATCCTTAGCTCAACAGTTAGCAGAGCAAGTGGCGATCAATGGCAGTCCGTTTACTCTGGAACCAATGCCAGCTCACGAAAGACGTATGATCCATCTGGCTCTGGCAGATCATCATGACGTTATCACCGAGAGCACTGGTTTCGGTGAAGCTCGTAAGGTGGTCATTCTGCCCAAGGGGCAGAGCATATCCGCTATAACTAGCCTTAAGGACAAAAACTCAAACACGTGATAAGCTGGTTCAATTTATTTGTTTAGAGAATTCTGACTATGTTTCAACCAGTAAGCAGTAAGGTAAATTTTCCACAGCTCGAAGAGGAAATCCTCGAATTGTGGGGGAAAAAGAATGTCTTTGAGCGGAGCATTGACGCCCGTAAAGGCGCACCACGGTTTATGTTGTACGAAGGACCGCCAACAGCTAATGGTAGCCCGGGAATACACCATGTGTTGTCCCGAGTTTTTAAAGATGTTATCCCTCGCTACAAAGTAATGAAGGGCTATTACGCACCGCGTATTGCCGGCTGGGATACACATGGCCTGCCGGTGGAGCTTGAGATAGAGAAGGAACTGGGTTTTTCCAGTAAGACGGATATTGAAGAGTATGGTATTGCCAAATTTAATGCCCGCTGCCGGGAGAGCGTGTTTCGCTACCTTGAGGAATGGGAGGCAATAACTAAACGTGTCGCCTTCTGGGTAGACATGGGGCACCCCTATATCACTATGGATAATAGCTACATTGAAAGCGGCTGGTGGGTAATAAAACAACTTTGGGACAAAGGACTGGTGTATCAGGGGTATAAGGTTACCCCTCACTGCCCACGTTGTGTTACTTCCTTAAGCTCTCATGAGGTCTCTTTGGGCTACCAAGATGATGTTTCGGATCCATCAGTTTACATAAAGTTTAAAATCGACCTATCGTCACTGGCTGGCTCTAAAGCACACAAAAAACTCTTAAATCTTTTCCAGGTTTCAGGCAATCCTGCCTATTTCCTAGTGTGGACAACCACACCATGGACACTGCCAGGCAATACGGCACTGGCAGTGGCTCCTGAAGCCGATTATGCTGTTGTAGAGATGGATAATGAATATCTCATTTTAGCAAATGCTTTACTTGAGAAGATAGGATTAGATAATCACAAAGTAGTAGCTATAGTAAAAGGAACGTACTGGAGCTACTTAGTTAAAACTCGATACGAACCATTATTTAATCCTCATGAGTACGGAGTAGGGCGGAGAAGGTTTCAAGCTAATTCAAAGCTACAACCACAGACGGCAGATAAGAAACTAACCTACCATGTAATTACCGGTAATTTTGTCTCTATGGAAGAAGGAACAGGAATTGTCCATGTTGCTCCAGCCTATGGCGAGGTTGACTACGAGGCAGGAGCGGCTAATAATCTTGATTTTGTCCACATGGTAGATTTACAAGGTAAGATTACCGGAACTTATCCGTTTTCTGGCAAGTTCGTCAAAGATGCCGATGAAGATATTATTGCTGATTTAGACGCCAGGGGAATTATCTTTCACAGTGAAACTATTCACCATACTTATCCTTTTTGCTGGCGATGCGAAACGCCTCTTCTCTACTACGCCAAGCAGACCTGGTATATCAGGACAACAGCCTTCAAAGACAAACTTATTGCCTCGAATAATAAGATTAACTGGCATCCGAAGCACATCAAACACGGCCGTTTTGGTGATTGGTTGGAAAATAATGTTGACTGGGCTTTTTCCCGAGAACGTTACTGGGGAACGCCAGCTCCTATTTGGCAATGTAAATCCTGTGGCAAATACGAGTGTATTGGCTCTCTAAAAGAGCTAAACGAGAAACCCGGCTTTACTGGGCTAAAAGAGCCGTTAGATTTACATCGCCCTTTTGTTGATGAGATAACCTATGATTGCCCTGAGTGCAAATCAAATATGAGACGGGTCACCGATGTAATTGATTGCTGGTTTGATTCAGGGGCAATGCCAATAGCCCAGTGGCACTACCCTTTTGAAAATAATACTCTACTTAAGGACGACAGGTTCCCAGCCAATTACATCTGCGAAGCCGTTGACCAGACACGCGGTTGGTTTTACAGCCTGCACGCCATCTCTATCCTGCTGTTTGATCGTATCTCTTTTGAAAACGTTATATGCCTGGGGCATATCCTTGATGCTAAAGGGGATAAGATGAGCACATCTAAAGGAAACGCAATTGAACCGTGGGCGGTGATCAATAAGTATGGAGCTGATGCCGTTCGCTGGTATTTCTTTACCGCCTCACCACCAGGCAATTCTCGTCGCTTCTCAGAACAACTGGTCTCTGAAGTAACACGGCAGTTCTTGCTTACTCTATGGAATGTCTATTCTTTCTTTGTTATTTATGCCAATATAGACAAATTCACTCCCGACCCAAAAATAAGACAGCTTGAGCAATCTGAACTTGACCGCTGGATTAGCTCTGAGCTAAATAAGCTGATAGTTGATGTTGATACCGCATTTGATGGTTATAACCCCACCGAAGCCGGCAGAAAAATTGAAAGTTTCGTTAGTAGTCTTTCTAAGTGGTATGTACGCCGTAGCCGCCGTCGCTTTTGGAAAAGTGGGAATGATGCCGATAAGTTAGCGGCATACACCACTCTTTATCAGTGTCTGGTTACCCTGTCCCAACTGTTAGCACCGCTTACTCCCTTCCTGGCTGAGGAGCTGTATCAAAACTTAGTCTGCTCGGTATTTCCTAAAGCCCCCGATAGCGTCCATCTGACTAATTTCCCAGTGGCTGATAAGACCAAAATTGACGAGCACTTATCTGTCGATACTCAACTGGTAATGAAAGTATCAAGCCTTGGTCGAGCAACTCGAAGCCAGGCAGGAATCAAGGTGCGCCAGCCTCTGGCTGAGGTCATTGTCAGCGTGGCAAATAATAAGGAACAGAACAGTTTAAAGCGACTGAAGCCTCAGATTTTAGAAGAGCTTAATGTCAAAGACTTAAAGTTTATAGACAATGCAGGTAAGCTAAATAAAAAAAATTATATTATTAACTCGGAAGGTAATTACTCTGTAGCTATTTCTACCAAGATTAGCCCAAAGCTTAAGGCTGAGGGGCTAGCTCGTGAAATTATACATCGTCTCCAGACTATGCGTCGTCAGGCCGGGTTTGACATTGCCGACCATATCACTACCTGCTACCAAGGCGATGCTTATATAAAACAGGTCATAGAAACATTTGCTAGTTATATTAAACGAGAAACACTATCCCTAGCGCTTATCGATGAAGCTCCCAGTGAGGGCGTATTCACTGAAAGTTATAAACTGGCTGATCACTGTATTTTGCTTGGGGTAGCTAAGTTAGATACGGGATTGTCCAGTGACAGCAGTCATAGCTCCAGCTCCTCTATTTCCTCAAAATAAGAAAGGGGCTAGGTTCAACCCCAGCCCCTTATCTCACAATTTATACTTACTTATGTTGTAGGCACTTCTGGCAGAGAAGCCAGCGCCTTCTTGACCTTTTCTTCAGGATACTCGTAATCAGTAAGTTTGCCCGAGAGGTAAGATTCGTAGGCGGCCATGT
>CAJWSH010000049.1 GCA_913046255.1 uncultured Dehalococcoidales bacterium | reverse complement strand
AGTTGTACAACTTTCTCCCCATCAACTGTTGCTTCCATAAACTACCAACTCCTTTTATCAATTATTTTTAATTACAGGAGTCAAACTATTTATTCTGTATTATATTTACGCCCTTTTAATTGGGCTATTTAATCTTTATCTGGACCAAGGTGGAATCTTTCTTTGCTCAGGCCCTCTACTTCTGAGCCCTCAATTATTATCTGGTCTTCACCGATAACGGCTATTGCTTCAACCTCAGCCAGGAAATGAGGATGCCATAGCTGAATTACCTCACAAGCAGTCATCGCAGGTACATGATCACCAAAATATTTTTCAAATATCGGCGTCATCTTGGTCATGTCCCAAAGGTGCCGGCAAAAGAAGTTCAATTTGACTACATCCTGCATGCTAGCACCAGCCACCTCCAGCACGTCCTTCATGTTCTGGAAGATCATGTCAATCTGACCAAGAAAATCTCGCTTATGACAAATGTTATGTTCCCTATCCCTAGCTACCTGACCAGCTACATAAATGGTGTTGCCCACCTTAACAGCATGAGCGTATCCCAGCCTATATCTAACTGGTGCCAGTTTGTCCGAATAAATGATCTTTTTCTTACTCACCGATTTACCTCCAATAAGATTTTATGAGATTTTGGTCAGTTCAATATCAATATTTTATCCCCTCTCTTACCCCCCTCCCCGCATATTTTGAATCATTGTTTCGAACTCAGTTGCGTTCAAAAGTTAATTATTGTTTGACCCATCTAGAAGCCTGAGAAGATGCGTCGTATATTATATCAACCACCCATTCTTTGTCAAGCTCGCCCACGTTCAGCAGCAGCTTCTTAACAAGCATAATCTAATTCTGCTGAGATGGAAGTTCGTGAACCTTTGCAGTTCATATCCATTGTTGACTCGTCGAAACAATATAGCCACTAGCTGGCTTATGCCCAGAGTGTAACATTCCGTCATTTGTGTAACCGAGTTTCGGAAGTGGCAGCTCTTTGATCCCGTGGCCCGAAGGTAGTAGGTTCGAATCCTACACCCGCTACCAATTGAATTAAAAGGGTATATTTTTATAAAATGTACCCTTTTGCGCTTAGGGCTGGCTAAGCCTAAGTGGTAGGTATTGGTAAAACATTTCCATTAGCTTGAATGTCGCGCAAGGCTTCTCTATATACTTCAGTAACCAGCCTATGTATCCTTCCTAAATGTCGAAGGAAGGTATTCGGTTGCCACTCTATTTCTACTATAAGAAAAAAGGAGAAAGTAAAGCTGTTTGGGCTATCCGGCGAAATTGTTGTCGCCGTAAAAGAAAGTTAGGCATCAAACCTTTTGGAGCATTTGACTTAACAAAAACTCATTTTGTTAAGTCGGTGTACTTGCGGAAGATTACTTTGCCTCAACTTCTGATTGAAGAGATCGAATGGTGGGAGCGTAGGGAAATAGGTCAGGTGCGCTGAGCACCGACAATCCGAGGTGCCAAACCCGGGGATAAAAGATGTTGCTCTCGGAAGATTCGCCAGTATCGCATTCCATGTACATTCAAGTCTATCCTGCCCCAAGGCATACCATATCTGAGCCACTGCAGCTTGTCGTAGGAGATAGTCTATATGCCAATGCAACCTCTTCTCTGATCTAAGATGATGCCTCAGCCTGCTGGGTAATCCGCCTAGGGCACTGCCTATATAAACATAATAACCAGGTGGGAGACTGTGGAAGCCTAGCCTGCCTATTCGCAAGCGAAGTCCGACTTCTAAAACTATCACCAAGGCATACGTTCCGCCGTCTCTCATGCTCTCATTTTACGCTGTGACCACGTATATAAGCAATGGGCTTCAGCTAGTTTCATAAGCAGTAGTGCGTCTTGTGTAGTGCGCTTGGTAGATATGTGAGAAGCCAGCAAGAACCTAGTCTTGGCATCCATAATATCCCAAAACCAGACCTTATGGCTTCCGCCAATGTTCAGCGCCGTCTCATCAGCTATCCAGACATCACCTACATTCGGGGGATATTCTCGTGCTTTATCAACCGCTTCTTTGGTAAAACGTTTTACCCAGTTATATACACCAGCATCGGTTACAGGATTGTTGTAGTGCTGTTCCAAATGCATGCCAATATTATCCAATGACATTCCACCATAATAGGCACTCAAAGCAGAAGAAATTTGCCTGATTGGTGTTTTCATCTTAAAGATGGTATCAGTGTCTATGAACTTACGCTTACACTCTTTACACCACCAGCGCTGATTGCCGTGATATGTGCCGAACTTAACGACATCTTCCGAACCGCAGTATTTACACTTAACCATACCCTGATGCTTCAAGTTACTTTCCTTTTTCCTTATAAGCCCCTTTACCACATTCCATAAAGATTTTTCAGTAGTCATTCTATCCCCCTACTCTTTGTGTGATGCCAGCTTATAATGCGTTTCATTTTTTTCGTACCTCCTTTAATCAACCAAGTGTTATTGGAGTGGCTGAGGCGAAGATATTGACCGAGGCATGGCGGAAGGAGTATAATCAGGTTTGATCACATAGTGCTTTACGCTATCGCCCACCTGCTCCAGAGACAATAATGACGGCAACACTAACTCTGAATGTGGACTAATCAATGGGGGCAGGTCAGAGTACAAGAATCAATATGAGTGGGAGTATGAAGAGGAAGGGCCAAAAGACTGGATTGTAAAAATTAAGAAAATAATCTCTAAGAGTAGAACTTAGGTGGGGTTGCCGATGGAAGAGTATTTAAATAAAAGCATAAAAGAGATACTCAATCAATTCCCAGAAGTAGAGGATAGCCTTAATGAATATAACATCGGCTGCGTTCCATGCAGCGTCGGTTCCTGTTTATTAAAGGATATTGTAGAAATTCATAATCTCCTTCCTGAGGAAGAGCTGGAATTAATGGCCAGGATCGCTAAAGTTATCTATCCCGACCGAGAAGTAAAAATCCCCGAGATTAAAAGAAAAAGCGAGGCTAGACCTAAAGAGATAAGCTACTCCCCGCCTATGAAAAAGTTGGTCGATGAGCATGTTTTGATAAAAAGATGGGTGGCCATGATACCTGAGATGATTGCTAATCTGGATGTGGAATCAGAACCGGGAAGACAAGTCATCATCGATGGCATTGATTTTATTCGCTCCTATGCCGATAAATACCATCATGCTAAGGAAGAGGAGATACTCCTCAAATATTTTGATGAAAGTTTAGATATTATTAAGACTATATATGAGGACCACGAGAACGGAAGAGCCCATGTAAAGGCTATGCTGGTGGCATTGGATAAGAAGGATAAAGAGGCCGTCTCTGAGCACCTGAATGCCTATCAAGAACTTCTTACCGAGCACATAAAGAAGGAGGACGAAATATTATATCCCTGGATGGACAGAAATTTTTCCATCACCAAGATAGGTGAGTTATTTTCTAAATTTAATGGGAAAGATGAAGAGTTTGGCGATGCACCTAAAAGGTATGAGGAGTTTATCAATAAATTAGAGCAAAAATTTAAACTAAAGGAGGCTGTAAAATGACGCATTTTGAAGGATGTCCAGGTTCGAGGATGAGCGAATTTAAGGATAATGAGTCCCAAGAGGAAACGACCGGAAAGGTCAAATCTCATTTAAAGCAATGGCCAATTCAGATGCACCTCATCTCCCCAATGGCTCCCTATTATCAGGGTGCCGATGTACTTTTGACGGCCGACTGTGTGGCCTACGCTTTAGGAGGTTTCCATCCGGATTACTTAAAAGGAAAATCCATTGGTATTGCCTGCCCCAAATTAGATGAAGGTCAGGACATATATCTGGAGAAGATTAAGTCTTGGCTGGAAGATGCCAAGATAAACACCTTGACAGTTTTGATTATGCAGGTTCCTTGCTGTACGGGATTATTGAGCCTGGCCCAGCAAGCCGTGCAGACTTCAAAAAGAACAGTCCCCATTAAATCTATTGTCATAGGCCTTCAAGGGGAGATTCTCTCTGAGGAGTGGGTGTCGGTATAGGGAATTAAAAAGAAAAAGCCCTGAATCTCCCAAGTATTCCTGCCCCAAAGACCAAAAGAAGGAGAAAGGTATGGAGTTAGACTTAAGGCAAATAATGCCTTTTGAGAGGCACGAGAAAATATTTGAAATGTGGGGCGCGTTAAAATCTGGTGAGACATTGAAAATCATAAATGACCATGACCCCAAACCGCTGCATTATCAGCTTGAGGCAGAGTATAAAGGCCAATATGGATGGGAGTATGAACAGAGCGGACCAAAGGATTGGACCGTAAATATAAAAAAGATTTGAAGGAATGGTTTGCGTAGAAGAGAAAGAATGCCTAAAATATTTGAAAGATTAGATAGTAAGAAGGACAAAGACATAAGGGTGTTAGCTAATTTTATCTCTATCTTCTGCCGGAAAAATCACCGGATGGAAGTCAAAAATACCTTCCCTGTTAAAGACGACAAGTTGCGCCACACTCTGGGCAATAAAAAACTGCCACTCTGCCCTGTTTGCTCCGAATTGCTTAATCATGGCATAGCTAAGTTGCTGCTGTGCCCCTATGACCCTAAGCCGATGTGCAAGAAATGTCCAACCCATTGCTACGCCCCTGGCTACAGGGAGAGGATTAGAGAGGTCATGAGATTCTCCGGCTTGTATCTAGTGAAACATGGACGACTAGATTTGGCGGTCCATTATTTCTTTTGAGGACAAGGCTAAGAATGAATGCTGCCAGAGAGGCACTAGTGAGAGCGATGGAAGCCTATTTCAGTGAAGATACAAGGAGAATCAATCATGCCCTCATGGTAACTGAATACGCCGTGGAGCTATTCAAACGGGAGGGAGGAGAATATCAGATAGTAATCGGGGCATCTCTGCTCCACGATATAGGAATTCATGCTGCTGAGAGGAAGTATGGTAGCAACAGTGGCAAATATCAGGAGAGAGAGGGCCCATTCATTGCTCGTGGAATCCTAACGAGGCTAGATTTTGAGCCCGGGCAGATCGAGGAAATCTGCCAGATAATTGCTCATCATCATAGTCCTGGTAGGATAGATACCCAGAACTTTAAAATACTCTATGACGCCGACTGGTTGGTGAACTTAAGAGATGAGTATGATATTCGTGATATACACAAACTAGCCGACATTATTGACAGGGTATTTCTTACCCGGAGCGGCAAAGCTATGGCCAGGGAGATATACCTAAAAGAGCCGAGATCAGGCAATAAATTTTCTTCGTTGTGACAAGAATCATAGGCTGAGCCAGTGCCACTCGGTTAAAATTAGCATAAAGCTCAATTGCCTTGGGTACTTTTCCCCAGCCTCCTCTGCAGTCATAACTTCAATTTCTTTTAACTCCATGCTTTACCTCGTGCACATTAGAGATAGGGGGGTTACTTCTTCGTAACCCCCCTATCCTATAGATAGAGCCCCTTGCCTTAGGCTAGAGTAGCCATCTCAATCGTTCCCTTGGCTACCGGTATTTTGTGTTTGTTGTAATGAAAGGCACGGCGTCACCAACTGTCGCCTCAGCTGCTGCTTTGGCCACAGCTTCAGAAATGGCATTGCCGGTACTATTCTTTTTCTTCAGTGTTGGTCTTCCTAAAGGTGGTCCTAGCTCTTAGTTTTAGCGTAACAGTCGCTGCAATACACCGGTCGCCCTTCTCTTGGCTCGAAAGGTACCTGTGTATCTTTGCCACAAGAGGCGCAGACAGCGGGATGCATTTCCCTTCTTTGATAGCCGTAGCCACCCCAGTCGCCTTGTGAACGGCGGCGCTGCTCTTTCCTTGTTTGTCGGCATTCAGGACAACGCTTGGGTTCATTAGTGAAGCCTTTGTTGGCGAAGAACTCCTGCTCCGTAGCGCTAAAGGTGAAACCGACACCACAATCTACGCACTCGAGGGTCTTATCTGTATAAGCCACGGATGACCTCCTTTCTCTAAGATCCGGTTAGATAGTTTGGTCATCCATGGCCCTGGAAATTCACGAACAATAGGGCAGGTTGGGAATTGCAAACTTTCGACCACCTGCCCCAGTATCCCATAGGGCTGGAGGCTTGTCAAGCTATAAAGGAAGTGGATCACGGGTCAATTTAATGTCATTTTTAAAAATAGTAGCAAATGTGGGGATATCTCACTTGACGAATAATCCCACTAATGGCATAGCGCTAAAAGATGCTAAAATGGTAACTATAATAAAGGATACAGGTCATGCAAGAATAGCTGACAGCGTGAAGTCCCACCCTAAAAGACGGATAAACTTACCTAAGACTTTGGTAATAGAAGCTATCATGTGTCATATATCAATAGGTTAGGACAGATAATTCTTGACCCGCAAGTAACTATAAGGACAAAAAAGCCTGGGCTGTGATAGATAGGTTTTTAACTGCAGTTTCCCCGTACCGTCTTCTTGCTTTCTGCCAAAATAGAAAATGCCTTATTTTTTCAGTGTCATAGGCAAGCAGTAGAATTGCACAATATGAACAAATTCTAGATAACCAGGATCTCTTGGCGCAGTGTACATCTTCAAGCTACGATGATGCCGGTGGTGTTTATTGGGCTATTGTAAGGTAGTGGGGGCCGCAGTCTTCCTTGCTTACGGCAACACCCACACCAGTAGGAATATTTGAAACTTACGTCATGCTGTTCTGCGGGAAGCTGATAGTCTTCACACTCGAAAGGATAAGCAAGTACCCCGCTGGGGGAATTTGTGTCAGGGCTATAACATTTCCAATAAAAGAACGATCCCGGCTGAACCCAGTGAAGATTGTTGTTTCCCTTTCGAACCGTAGGACTCTCTGACGTATGTGATACTTTGAAGCTAAAAGCGGCCATAGAGTGGGTACCAACACTACCGGCGAATCCAATTAGTTCCCC
>CAJWSH010000048.1 GCA_913046255.1 uncultured Dehalococcoidales bacterium | reverse complement strand
AGAGCGATGAATGTTGGTCTCATTAAGGAACTTGGCGAGCATCTCAAGAATGTAGTACCGAATGCTATAATTAGAAATGGAGACTACCCTAGGGGGAAAGGAGTGCTTGATATAACTTTGATTCTGTCGGAGTTCAGTGATGTTGAAAAAGTGAGAAGCTACTATACTAAATCGGCCGCCCTGGTTAAGGAAATGAACAGGAGACAGAAGATAAAGGCAAGCAAGACTGGTTTGACGGAAGAGGCTGGCAAAGATGTGCCGACACTGCTTTAGGCATTGCTCATGGCGTAGTGAATAGAAAGTAGGCCCTGGCGTGTCACGATGGTGGTATAGCCCATAACCGGGATAAATTCGGCAAGAAACAATTCTACACAAGATTTTATCAATTTCGGTTTTTATGGTTCAAAATGATAACATATCCTCTTTTTAACTCTATTATTGACATTGCTGGACTGGTATGGTAGTATCAAGTGACGTCTGAGTGGCTATTGTACCTTAACTTGTAGTGTATTGATATAACCTTCCGAGTTGCTTTTGCCTAAAGGCACGAGGCTTAGGGCAAGCAACCGATTGAGGTGCAGCGGGAAACTGCTGTGCCACCCGTGTTTGGAAAGGAGGGTATTGAGAAGGTGGTTTCCGCCTTCTATGATATCTGCCTCCTTTTGGAGGTTTTTTTTATACTCAAATGAGCTTTACTCTTTTGAATGGCAAAGGGGGTATTTTGAAAAATAAAATAATTGGCTCTTTAGTGGCAGTGTTGATACTTGTTGGTTTAGCCCTAGGAATGGTGGGTTGTGGAAATAAAACAGGGGCACCACTCTTACCTCAGGAAAGGCTAAGAGTAGCCACGACTACAAGCCTCTATGATACTGGGCTGTGGGGATATCTGGAGCCAATGTTTGAGCAACAATATAATATTGAGCTGGATGTTATGTATGCAGGAACCGGCAAGGCTCTGGAATATGGAAGGAGGGGAGATGTAGATGTTATTACCGTTCATTCCAAAGCTAGTGAAGAACAATTTATAGCTGAAGGTTATGGTGTAGCTCGCGTACCCTTTGCCTATAATTACTTCCTTATCGTCGGTCCTGAGGATGACCCGGCAGGCATTAAAGACATGAGCCCCGAAGATGCCTTCCAGAAGCTAATGGGGACTGGGAGTGGAAGCTTTATTTCCAGGGGAGATGATTCTGGTACTCATGATAAGGAGAAGGCAATCTGGCAGGCTGCCGGCTTTTCCTACGAAGCAGTTCAACAGGTCGGAGACTGGTACATAGAGACCGGTATAGGAATGGGCCCAACCCTCTTGATGACTAGCGAGAAGAGAGCCTATACCCTTACTGATATGGGAACTTTTCTAGCTTACACAGCTAAGTTGGATTTGGTACCGATAGTGGAGAGGGGGAGCATACTGCTCAATGTTTACTCCGCCATTGCTGTAGATTCTGAAAAATATCCTAATACGAAGATTGAGATGGCTAATAACCTGATAACCTTTCTCACCTCATTGGAGATACAAAAACTTATCGGAAATTATGGTACGGAGGAATATGGAATACAGCTATTTATTCCCTATGTTGGAACGGAATTGGAATAGTGGGCAAAGACAATTTGATGGATTAGTGGCATCTTGGAGGACAGAGATCGTTGACTGAGGTATGGCATGGCTTTACCACTGCAGTAGGGCTTATTGTGTCGTTTGATTCACAGGTCATGGAGATAGCTGGCAGGTCACTGATGATTTCAATGAGTGCCACTGTTCTTGCCTCGTTGGTTTGCTTGCCTTTGGCCAGCCTTATTCACTTTAATCATTTTCCCGGCAAAAGGCTTGTCATAAATATTATCCAAACACTCTTTAGTCTGCCTACGGTAATTGTTGGACTGTTTGTATTTATCCTGTTCTCTCGTGCCGGGCTCCTAGGTGGATTAAATATAGTGTTTACTCCCACTCTTATGGTAATCGGACAGATGGTGCTTATTATACCGATACTGCTTGGTCTCATCATCTCAGCGCTAAGCGGAGTGAACAAAGCACTGGTGGATACAGCTATCTCACTGGGGGCTAGTGGTCCCCAGGTTGCCTTGGCTGTAATCAGAGAGGCAAGGTATGGCGTTATTGGTGCGGTGATAATGGGATTTGGTCGAGCTATATCTGAGGTGGGATTGGCCATTATGGTTGGAGGCAACATTAAAGGATTTACCAGAGTGCTCACTACGGCAATATCTTTAGAATCAGCCAAGGGTGAACTAGAGTTATCCATAGCTTTGGGCATGATTCTTGTATCTATAGCCCTTATCGTCAATTTAGCTTTAAATAGAGTCCAACAGAGGGGACAATGGTTTTAATTAAAATTTCTGGTTTATGTCAGAAATATGGTGGGCGAACAGTACTCAATAATATTAATATGGCAATCGAGAAAGGTGAGGTCTTTGCTCTGATTGGCCCAACTGGTGCTGGCAAGACTACCCTCTTGCGCTTAATGGGATTCCTCGAAGCCCCTACAACTGGGGAAATATATTTTGATGGCGCAGATATTAGTGTGGCGAAAAGAGTGAAATTGGAGGTGCGACGCCGGATAGCCTTTGTTCTTCAGAAGCCGGTGGTGTTTAATATGAGCATCTACGATAATATCGCCTGCGGATTAAAATGGAGGGGAAAGAAGCATCCGGAGATTGAAGCCAAGATTAGTCATCTTCTGGAAGTCGTTGGTCTTTCTGCTTTGCGACATAAGAATGCCAGAACATTATCTGGTGGCGAAGCCCAGAGGGTAGCCATAGCTAGAGCCCTGGCGGTTGAGCCGGAGGTACTGCTACTGGATGAACCCACGGCAAATCTAGACCCGGTCTCTACAGCAAAAATTGAGCAATTGGTATCGCATGCGGTTCGCCTTAAAATGACAGTGATAATGACAACACACGATATGTCTCAGGGGCAGCGTCTTGCTAACAGGATAGGTGTGCTGGTAAATGGTGAAATGCTGCAAGTAGGTAATTCGAGCCAGATATTTGCTTCTCCTAGAAATAAGAAAGTTGCTGAACTGGTCGGTGTTGAGAATATCATAGATGGAGTGGTGACATCAAACGAAGAAAAGGCGGTTACCATAGATATCGGTGGTGCTATTATAGAAGCGATTTCTGATCTTTCGGTGGGAGAAGAGATTTGCGCTTGTGTCAGACCTGAGGATATAACACTAACTCTGTCAAAAACTCCGAGTAGTGCTAGAAACTCATTCAGTGGGAAAATAGTGAGGGTGATCTCAATTGGTCCACTCATGCGTGTTCAGATAGACTGCGGCTTTCCACTAGTAGCTCTGGTTACTACAAAATCGGCAGAGGAGTTAGGTCTGAAAAGTGGTCGTCGAGTTTGTGCTAGTTTTAAGGCGACCGGCATTCATGTCGTAAAAAAGGAAGAGCGCATTTGAATAGCAAGAATACCTATCATATTCAGGGGTTACTTGATTGAAAAATAAGTAGCTTGACTGTAATGGCTATGATAGAATAAGGAGAGAAAAATGACAGACCTTTTTGATTCTTTTCATCGGCGAATTGATTATATACGAATCTCGGTGACTGATCGCTGTAATCTGCGTTGTGCCTATTGCACAGCAGAGTCGATGCCCCGTCTGCCACATGATGAAATTCTCTCGTATGAGGAGATTCGAAGGGTAGTCCAGGCAGCGGTCGGGTTAGGCGTGGGGCGTATTCGGCTTACCGGGGGTGAACCGCTGGTGAGACCTGACTTGAGTACACTGGTAGAATTGCTTACTCAGATAGAGGGTATTGACGATATCGCTCTTACAACTAATGCTATTCTGCTTGGCAGGTATGCTGCTGAACTTAAGGCGGTCGGCCTCAAGCGTGTTAATATCAGCCTAGATACGTTTAAGGCGGATAAATTCAAACAGATTACCGGCAGTGATAAGCTGGAAAATGTACTTAACGGCATAGAGACAGCCATGCAGGTTGGGCTTAACCCGCTAAAGATTAATACGGTAGTTCTAAAGGGTTTTAATGACGATGAACTCGTTGATTTTGCTCGAATGAGTGTTGATGAGGGCTGGCATGTAAGATTTATTGAGCATATGCCTCTGGTAACAACCGGGGCTCCAAATACTCAGCTGGTGGCTGTTGAGGATATGATGGCTATCATTCAGAGGTCTCTTGGGGAGCTAAAGCCGAGCCTACCGACATCAGGCAATGGTCCGGCTAAATACTACCAGTTATCGGGAGCCAAAGGAACAATAGGTTTTATTGGGCCGGTAACCGATTGTTTTTGCTCTGAGTGCAATCGCTTTCGGCTCACTGCCGATGGTCGGATGCGGCCCTGCTTGCTGGAGGATAGCGAAATTGATCTGAAAGGGGCACTGCGTATGGGCGCCAGCTCTCAGGAGCTAAGGGAGTTGATGCAACAGGCAGCTGCCTTGAAAAAGGATCGGCATCATTTAGGTGAGGAGTTTGTACCCAACAAGCGGCAGATGTGGCAGATAGGAGGCTGAGGCGTTTGGTTGGAATGATAAGAGAGGGGGTAGAGATGGCAGAATTAACCCATGTAGATGCAAAGGGAAAAGCACAGATGGTGGATGTTACCGATAAAGGAGACACGGTACGTGAGGCGGTAGCAACAGCTGGTATCAGGATGAAGCCGGAGACTCTAGCTAAAATCAGGAAGCAAGGGCTTAAAAAGGGCGATGTTCTGGCGGTATCCAGAGTGGCTGGGATTATGGCAGCCAAGAGCACTCCTTGCCTGATTCCCCTGTGCCATCCGATACTACTTAACAATGTTAGCGTTGACTTTGATTTTATTGGCGACGACTATATAAAAATAACGGCTTCAGCTAAGAGCGGAGGTAAGACTGGAGTGGAGATGGAGGCTCTGGTTGCCGCCTCGGTCAGCGCCCTGACCATCTATGATATGGGCAAGGCAATTGACCGAGGTATGATTATTGAGCAAATATGTCTTGAAAGTAAGTGTGGTGGCAAAAGTGGGATTTATATAAGATGAGGGGGTATAAAATTAGATGGCTAAAATAATAGCGGTTTGTGTGAGTGAAAAAAAAGGGGAGAAGAAAAAGACTATCAAGGAAGGGGTTCTTAAGGAAGAATATGGGCTTATCGGTGATGCTCATGCTGACTCAAGCTGGCATCGGCAAGTCAGTATGCTGTCGCAGTCTAGTGTAGATAAGATGCAGGCACTCGGTGTTGATGTAGGGCCCGGAGACTTCGCTGAGAACCTAACCATTGAAGGTATGGATCTTTTTAGCTTACCCATTGGCACACGCTTTAGTGTTGGGCATGATATTATTCTGGAGATGACCCAAATCGGTAAGGAGTGCCACGATCACTGTGCTATATATCAGCAGGTCGGTACTTGCATAATGCCCACTGAGGGGATATTTACCAGAGTGATTAAAGGGGGTAAGGTAAAGTCGGGGGATGAGCTTAAAATAATCTAGAAGAATGTTACCGTAACCGGTTCACCCTTTTCCAATATGTCGATATTTTCAACTACTACGATATAGCCGTTAGCTTTGGCGGTACCGGTTATTGTTCCCGATTCTTTGAATATAGGGCGGGCAATACCTGCCTCAACCATGACCGGTAGGAACTGTCTTCGCCCAACGCTGCCGAGAACCCTTTCACTGAGTTTGGCTGAAATGGTTAGTTCTTTTTTCGGCGGCAGATGGGCCAACTTCCTCAGTGCTGGCTTGAGGAATATGTAGGCGTTCATCATGCAGGAAGTGGGATAGCCTGGCATTCCCATGACTGGTTTTCCTTTCACTATGGCAAACATTGTTGGTTTGCCCGGCTTTATCTGAACTCCGTGAAAGAGAACATTACCCCATTCATTAAGAATACCAAAAAGAAGGTCTCTCTCACCCACAGAAGAGCCGCCGGAGATAATCACAAAATCACTCTTTAATGCCTCGCTGATGGTGGTTTTGATTTCAGTGATATTATCGCTTACAATATGAGATTTAACAGGCAGACAACCGCTTTCTTCTACCACAGCACTTAAGGTGTAAGAATTAATGTCATAAACCTGTCCTTGTCTTAATTTTTTACCCAGCTCGCCTATCTCTTCGCCGGTGGGGACTATCATAACTTTTGGTTTTTCATACACTCTGACATGACGCATTCCCTGAGAGGTAATTACGCCTATTTTCGCTGGTGCTAAAAGAGTGCCCTGTGCTAGGATCAACTCTCCTTTTTTTACATCTTCTCCCTTTAAGGCAATATTGGCTCTCGGATAGAGCGGCTTGAATATCTTTACCTGCCTGTTTTTCCTGTCGACATCTTCAATCATCACCACAGCGTCAGCACCGACGGGCAGTACGGCTCCGGTAGCAATCTGGATACACTCTCCGGCAGCCACCTTTTTTTGAGGCACCGATCCGGCATACAAAACATCAACCATATTAAACAGCTTGGGATTTTCGCGGGAAGCACCAAAGGTATCTTTTGCCTTTACGGCGTAGCCGTCCATAGCTGCCCTGTTGAATGGAGGTGTGTTCCGGATGGCAATAAAGTCTTCGGCTAGCACCCGATTAAGGCAGTCATCGATGTGGATTGTTTCGGTTCTTAGAATAGGCTTTATATTAGTGGTGATTATCTGACTGGCTTTAGAAAAAGGAATCAGTGTTCCGAATGGTTTCATTTTCTTGTTTTCCTGATGACGTTGAGTATTTCTATAGCTTCAGAAAAAGAAGCTAGTGTTTCAAATAGTTTCATCGTGAAGCCTCTCTGACTAGATGCCCTATTTCAGGCAGGATTATTTTCTCCATTGCAAGGTTAACTGCTCCAACTGAGCCCGGAAGGCAAAGAATAATCTTTCCTTTGATGACACCACCTATTGCTCGGCTCATGATACTGCCACTGCCCAACTCTTGGTGGGTGAAAAAGCGGAAAAGCTCCCCAAAGCCATCTAGCTTTTTCTCTAGGGCCAAAGATATGGTTTCTACAGTAACATCCAGGTGGCTTATCCCGGTGCCACCGCTGGTAATAATAACCTTTAGGCTTTCTTCTTGAAGAAGCTCACCCAGCTTCT
>CAJWSH010000047.1 GCA_913046255.1 uncultured Dehalococcoidales bacterium | reverse complement strand
AACGGATATAAGAGGTATCGGTTGCGATTAGACCGGTTATTACTGAGGGTGGTGTTCTGCGTTCGTTGGTAGTAATGACCAGTACTAGTGTTAGTGCCGTTAGTATTGCGGCCATTACCCCGAACAGCAGGAGCTTTTTTCTTAAAGCCACTATTTCTCTCTTATTTCCTTGCTCCGTTATTTGTTCACAACAAAAAATCCTAGGCGAACCTTTTTAATAATACAATTCCTACCAGATTATTACTACAGAATACCCCGCAGGGACTTAAACACTACAATAACAGTAGAGAAAGATACTAATCTTGTCAAATATTAGTAGGCTGTTAGAGCTAGTAGCAAAAGAGAGCCAAAGCATAGGCCCTTACCCTGTGAGCTGCCTAAGCAGTGAGCAAACGAAGATATGAGAGCAAGGTGATTATCTCAAAGCTGAAGAAAGAATTCGGTATTAAAGTCTCTCGTAAACCCGTTCAATCAGATACTTCTTCATGGTTATAAATTATATCTTAAAACTTCTGTTTTTGATATAAACGCCTCGAAACATTAGCTCTCGCTTTTTATAGACCTGAGATACAGTACTCCTATAATACCCATAACCACTGAACAGACAACAATAAAGAACTTGGCTGATGTAATTATAGCAGCATCCTCCAATGCAAGTTGTGTAATAAAGATGGACATTGTAAAACCAATCCCTCCAAGTATACCAGCCCCGATAATGTGTTTCCACGCAAGCGAGGATGGTTTTTGCACCCACCCCAGACGCTCTGCAAGATAGGTAATGCCGATAATGCCCAACGGTTTACCAAGTGTAAGACCAAGTAATATACCCAGGCTCACCGGATTAATAAGTTGAAAACTACCTCCTGCTAGTTGCACACCGGCATTGGCAAAAGCGAAAAGAGGTATGATAAAAAAGGCGCTGATGGGATGCAGTCTATGTTCCAGACGCACCAGCGGGTTTTGAACCGCTTCATAGGCATCCTCTATAGCTTCCAGGGAATCCTGCTGTCCTGGGGTTAGAAGTATGTTTTTGCGATTAGTTTCATGTTTGCCAAAAGCATCTAATTCGTAGCGGCTTATATCCAGAAATTTTTCGCCACTGATTTTGGAACCAACCGGAATGGTGAGTGCCAGGAGTATACCAGCAATGGTAGCGTGGATACCCGATGCTTCAACCCAAAACCAGAGCAAGGCACCTAACAACAGATACGGTACCAGTTTTTTTACATCCAATCGATTGAGTAAGACAAGCGCCGCCAGAGTAGCTGCCGCGTAACCAAGGGATGGCAAATCAACGGAGCTGGTATAAAACAGTGCAACCAAAATAACCGCCGCCAAGTCGTCAAACACAGCCAGAGAAGTAAGAAAAATCTTTAGTGTTAGTGGTATCCGACGACCGAGAAGAAGTAAAAAACCGAGTGCAAAGGCAATATCGGTTGCCATCGGTATACCAAAACCTGAAAGCTGTCCATCTTGCCTGAGATTTACCGCTATGTAAAAGAGCATGGGTACAACTACACCACCCACAGCTGCTACAAACGGAAAAGCGGCTTTTCGCAGTGAAGATAGCTCTCCTACCGTCAATTCCCGCTTGATTTCCAGTCCGATTAAAAGAAAAAAGAGCGCCATAAGCCCATCGTTTACCCATGCACTCAAATCCATGCTCAGAATGCGCCCACCGATTTCCAAGCCGACAGGGATATGCCACAAGTCAAAGTAGTTCTGCGACCACGGAGAGTTTGCCAATATCATAGCAAGCAGTGCAGCACCAAAAAGGAGAATTCCGCTGTATGCTTCTTTCGCTAGGAAGTTTTTTACGATGACAAAAATTCGTGATTTCGCTTCTTCCCGGTGTTTAGAAGTATCTGCCATGACGATTATTATACTCCAATTTAGGGTAAATTGTAATTAAAAAAAGCTATTACCGCTCACAAAGGAGTAAAATGCAATGGGCTAATTTATTGATTGTAAATAACAATCTTTTACCCCATTCTTCGCTAATAGCGACTTGTAAAGAGTGAGATAGAAATAGAAGGATAGTTAAATGAAAAGAGCATTATATCTTACAACTTTAGTCGTAGCAGTCGTTACCATAGCCGCCATTGGCTGCCAAACCGATACTGATAAACAGGAAAAGATAGAAATTCGTCTGGCATCTATCCATGAAGTTCAGGTAAATATCGCTGAGTCATTCCCGGAACAGATATTCGTTTATATTAAAGGTGGGCTAGCTGATAGTTGCACTACTTTTCATGAGCTGATAACAGAGCGCAGCGGCAACACTATAAATATCCAAGTGACCATCGAGCGTCCTAGGAATGCAATCTGCATTCAGATTTATAGCTATTTTGAACAAAATATAGCCCTGGGTAGCGATTTCACCAGAGGTGAGAGCTACACGATAAATGTCAATGGTACGACCACCAACTTTGACTATCCAGGCTAAAATTTACCTCAAAAGTGTTTATCCAAAGACTTATCTGGCACAGAATATTTGCCCTAAAAAAGCTCTACTTTACAGGTTTATTCCTCATATAGTATGCTTTAAACCTAAAGTATCACTATACTTGGGAGATTTTATCGTTGGTTTGGCTTAAGTTCTTTTTTTGCCTCGTCGTTATCCTGTTCGCCGGAACAAAGCTAGCCCGCTATGCGGATGTTATTTCTGAAAAGACAGGTCTCGGGCGAACATGGATAGGGCTGACGCTACTGGCAATAATTACCACCATGCCGGAACTGGCTACCGGAGTAAGCGCCGTTGCTCTGGTTAATCTACCTAACCTGGCACTCGGTAATTTTCTGGGCAGTTGTATCTTTAATCTTACTATTATAGCTGTACTGGATATGCTCTACCGTCCAACCCCACTTCTAAGCGGCGTAGGAACCAAGCACCTACTACCGGCAGGGTTGGGAATATTGCTTATTTCACTTGCTGCCGGAAATATCTTGGCTGGAGAGAGCTTCTCTGGATTTGCCCTGGGACGAGTGGGCATCCCCACCATCATCATCTTTATATCCTATCTGTTAATAATCAGACGGATACTATTTTATGAACGTCAATACCAGCCTCAATCAGAGCAAACTGCTTCTTCTCAGTACGAAGAACTTGATCACAAGACAGTTTATTTGTGGTTTACGTTGGCTGCGTTAGCCATTATTGGTGCTGGGATATGGCTGGCATTCATTGGTAACGAAATCACCGCTACCTATAGCTGGAGTGACGGCTTTGTCGGTAGTCTGTTCCTGGCGATTGCCACCTCCATGCCTGAACTGGTGGTTTCTATCGCTGCTGTCCGTCTCGGTGCTGTAGATATGGCAATAGCTGGAATATTGGGAGCCAACATGCTTAACATGGCCAATCTTTTTATCATTGATCTTTTCTACGGGCGAGGCCCGATCCTGTCATCGGTAGAAAGTGACCACCTCATCACTGCGGCAGTAGCCATTGCAATGACTCTCGTGATCATCGGGGGTATCATGTTCCGCCAGAAGCAAAAAACATTCAGATTTATCAGTTGGTACGCTGTAGTCTTAATCGGTCTTTATCTTCTTAGCTTCTATGCCATGTTTTCTCGAGGGGCAGCTTCCGGCTGATTTCCTCGTTTCAGAAATGCATCTTATATTGACGTCTCTTTCACTCAAGGTGTAGTTTCTGCTAATATATAACCTTATATGTCTTGCCAAAGAGAAATAATTGCTAAAATTAAGCCAAATCCTTATCATTACATTTCTGTGAATGATGATTATTGCCTAAAATATTAGCAGGTGTCGTCGCTATTAACTGGTAACGATAGCCTGATAGAGAGGTTCTAAAAGTTGAGAATGAGGCTAGTTCAAGAGTGATGTCTGTGTTGCCAAATGAAACCGATTGGTATCAGCTGGAAATAGATCAAACCTTTAAACTCCTGATGGCGAATGGCACCGGGCTCACTTCCAATGAGGCTGAGGCCAGGCTGAAAAGATACGGTTATAACGAACTGAAATTCAAAAAACGGAGCCCTCTTGTTCGCTTCTTACTCCAGTTTCATAATCCCTTGATATATGTGCTGCTTGTTGCTGGTACTATTACTGGCGTCCTAAGCCTGGGAGGGGAGGACATGGTGGGGGATACGGCGGTTATCTTCGGTGTTGTCATTCTTAATGTAATAATCGGTTTTGTTCAGGAGGGCAAAGGCGAAGCGGCTATAGAGGCATTGCAAAGAATGATGGTTCTCGAATCCACAGTGCTCCGCGACGGCAAGAAGCAGGCCAAACCGGCGCGAGAACTGGTTCCCGGTGACGTGGTTTTACTTGAAGGCGGTGATAAAGTACCAGCCGACCTGCGTTTGTTCAACGTAAAGAACCTTTACATGGATGAAGCTGCTCTTACCGGAGAGTCAGTGCCAATAAGGGCGATTGATAGCTCTATCACAAGACCAAATCTACCACCTGGGGATCAGCGCTGTATGGCTTTTGGTGGCACATTTGCCACACAGGGTCGCGGAACGGGAATTGTAGTTACCACTGGGGAGCACACCGAATTTGGCAGAATCGCCAAACTAATGAAAGAAACCCGTACCATCACTACCCCTCTGATGAGGAAGATAGCCGCCTTCACCAGATTTCTGATTTTTGCTGTCCTTGCTTTGGCTGCGATTAACTTTAGCTTGGCGGTGATATTTGAATATGGTCTGATCTACTCTTTCCTTGCTTCGGTATCCCTCGCTGTTGCCGCCATACCTGAGATGTTGCCAGCCATAGTAGCTGCTATTTTAGCCCTGGCAGCGGTGGCTATGTCTAAGAGAAATGCAATTATAAAGAGATTACCGGCAGCAGAAACACTTGGAGCGACTACTGTTATCTGCTCGGATAAGACGGGTACCCTTACCAAAAATCAAATGACTGTAGTAGATATCTACTCTGGGGGAAAACACTATAAAGTGAGTGGGGTTGGTTATGAGCCCAGGGGTGAGTTTATTCTGGGAAAAAGGGAAATTAACCCAGTGCAGCAGGGCCAGGAGTTATTTGAAACCTTAAAGGCCGGTTACTTAGCTAACAACGCAGCTCTAGCGGAAGATAAAACGGAATACAGCATCGTAGGAGACCCCACCGAAGGTGCTTTAGTGGTTTCGGCAGCTAAAGCTGGTGCCACCAAAAAAACTCCTAGATTGGACGAAATACCTTTCGAGTCAGGGCAGCAATACATGGCTACCCTGCATGAAGAGTCAGAGAGAAATGTCATTTATGTGAAGGGCTCACCGGAGAGGATTATAGAGATGTGCCGCCACCAGTTGATTGATGGAAATATTGAGCCACTAAGAGGCAAGGAAATACTGGAAAAAGCTCATGAGATGGCAAAGGAAGCCTTAAGAGTGCTCGGTATGGCCTATAAGACTGTGCCCAGAGAACAAAAGCTACTCTCTTCTGATGATACAGAGGGGCTGATTTTTCTGGGACTTCAGGGGATGATAGATCCACCTCGAGAAGAGTCGATAGAGGCGGTCAGGAAATGTAAGGGGGCTGGCATAAGTACGGTAATGATAACCGGTGATCATGTCTCAACGGCAAAAGCCATTGCCCAACAATTAGGAATTAGTGGAAACAGGGATAAAGTAATAAGTGGGGAAGAACTATCTCAAATGAGCGACGACGAATTATATCAAGTTGTGAACAGGGTCTCGGTGTATGCCAGAGTTGCTCCAGAGCACAAATTGAGGATAGTAAAACAGTTGCAGAGGAGAGGGCACATCGCCGCTGTCACCGGCGATGGGGTAAACGATGCTCCAGCATTAAAGGCGGCTGACATTGGGATAGCCATGGGGATAACGGGAACCGAAGTGAGTAAAGAAGCTGCTGATATGGTCCTAGCCGATGATAACTTCGCTAGCATAGTGGGAGCGGTGGAAGAAGGCAGGCATGTCTGGAAAAACCTTCAAAAGGCTATACTATATACCCTTCCTACCAATGGGGGACAGGCACTATTGGTAATCGGAGCGATACTTGCAGCACCATTTATCCCTCTCTTTGCATTGGGTCTTCCTTTAGCACCGATACAAATCCTGTGGATAAATTTGTTTGATTCTGTATTTCTCACTTTACCCTTGATGATGGAACCAAAGGAAAAGAGACTACTTGAAAGCCCACCACGCGACCCTAAGGAAAAAATAGCTAGTCGCCTGTTTTTCATCAGGGTTGGTCTGGTGTCATTAGTAATGGCAGCTACAGGTTTTATTATATACTGGACCTATGGACAACTGGCTATTTCAGACGGAGTAAACGAACTGGCTTTAACTCAGGCACAGTCAGCGGCATTTATAAGCGTTGTCCTAGTTCACATTGGCTTCATTTTTACTGCCCGATCAATATTTGACTCGGCATTCGCCTTCAGCCCCTTCTCTAATAAATGGATACTCTGGGGCGTCGGTATAACCATCGTCACCAACCTCATGATAATTTATGCTCCCTTTCTCAACAATTTATTCAGAACAACGCCTTTCCCCGTAGAGTGGTGGCCGATCGTAATTCTTGCTATCCTTCCGGGATTCCTTATAGTCGAGTTGGAAAAATTCCTGAAGGGGCAATTTGAGAAGAGTTAGCTTTAAGAATGGATATACTTGATAGATTCAACCATTCTGTTGCTTAATCGTTGATCTTAGGGTAAACTTAGAAGCCAGCCCCTGTAGCTCAGGTGGACAGAGCACCAGCCTCCGGAGCTGGGGGCGAGCGTTCGAGTCGCTCCAGGGGCGCTTTGGTGATAGTTGGAGAATATGACTATGAATAATAGTGAACTTATTGGCATTAGGTGGCATGGTCGAGGTGGCCAGGGTGCCGTTACTTCAGCGGCACTGGTAGCCCAAGCGGCTATAAATGAAGGTAAACACGCCCAAGCATTCCCCAGTTTTGGCCCGGAAAGAAGAGGTGCCCCAGTACAGGCTTTTGTCAGAATAAGTAACAAAGAACCCATCAGGATACGAGCTGAGATTAGAGAACCTAACATAGTAGTTGTCTTTGACCCCAGGCTACTTCACATTGCCAAGGTGACTTTGGGTGTTAAAGAGGGAGGAACACTGGTAATTAATAGTCGAAGGCAATTTAAAGATATTGAAGCCGAATTCGGGACTA